>JARDZQ010000027.1 GCA_029240775.1 Rubrobacteraceae bacterium
CGCCTGCCCCCCCCCCGTGTAGACGCGCGCGACGTTCGCGACGTTGCCGGGGTCCCGGATGCGCTCGCCGAGGGCCTGTGCGTCCGCGAGGCCCTCGGCGCTCAGGGGCTCGTGCGGCAGGGTTGCCACTATCTCCATCGGGTTCAGGACGGCGTACTCGAAGTTCTCTTTCAGAATATCGTCGCCGGCCCGCGATTCGTACTTCTCGGGGAGGACGCTCGCCTCGGGGATGCCGACCTTCATGTGGGTCACGGGGTAGAGAAGCGTGGCGAGCAGGCCAGCGACAAGGAGTATTACGATGACCGGGTGGCGCATTACCATCTCGGCGCTCCTGCTCCAGAGACCCGTCCCGAGCGTCCGGCCGCGGCGGCGCACGGGGAGCCAGTTCACCCTGTGGCCGAGCACGCCGAGGAGGGCCGGGAGGAGGGTCAGGGCGGCCGCGACCGAGACGAAGACCACCAGCACCCCAGCCACCCCGATAGAGCGCATGAACATGAACGGGAAGAAAAGCAATCCCGAGAGCCCGATCAGGACGGCCGTCCCCGAGAAGAAGATTGACCTCCCGGCCGTCGCGACCGTACGCGGGACCGCCTCCGGGACGGTGTAGCTCTCGAGCTCCTCCCTGAAGCGGCTGACGAAGAAGAGAGCGTAGTCGATCCCAAGGCCGAGGCCGAGCATGGTGGAGAGGGTGAGCACGAAGACGGACATATCGTAGGAGCCAGCGACGAAGTACAGGGCGGCGAGGGTCGTGAGCACGCTCACGCCGCCGATGAGCACCGGCACCCCTGCGGCGACCACGCTCCCGAAGGCCAGTACCAGGATTAGAAGCGCGAACGGGAACGCGTACTTCTCGGCGCGCTTTATGTCCTCATTGCTCGCCTCCTCGAGGTCCTGGTAGACCGCCGGAGCCCCTGTGACGTAGGTCTCGAGATCCTCCGAGCGGACCTTGCCGCGCACTTCGTCCACGACGTTGCGCGTCTCGTCTATGGAGACGTTGAAGGCGATCACTGCATAGGACTTCTCGCCGTCCTCGGAGATAAAGCGTGAATCCCGGGTGTCGGCGTAGGTCGTCACGTAGCGGACCTCCGGCATCCGGCGCACCTCTTCGAGCGCAGCCTCCTCCGCGCTGCGGAACGTCTCGCCGCGGGCGGAGAGGTTCTCTCCCTCGAAGACCACGATCAGGGTGGCTGGCGAGACGCCGAACTCGTCGGACATCAAGTTCTGCACCCTCTCGGCCTCCGAGTTCGAACCCTCGAAGCCGCCGCCCTTGAGACGCTTCGAGAGCTCCGGTGCAAAGAATACGCTCGATATGACGAGCGCGGCCCACGCCACCAGGATGGCCCATCGGAAGCGGTAGGTGAACAGCCCGAGGAGCTGGAAAGCCCTCATCCGGGGGAACTGCCCGAGTCAAAAGCCATTCTCATGCGCAGAATCGTACCCGACGGGTGAGGCCGGGCCTGGGGTTTCTATCACAAGAGCTGGGCCGGCCCTCAGGTTCTCACCCTGCGAGGCAACGTTAAGGCGAGGATCAGGCCCACGACCGGGAGGGCCGCTATGACCAGCATCGTGACCGAGAGGCCGGCATTGTCGGCGAGGAGCCCGAGCAGGGGAGCGCCCAACCCGCCGAGGCCGATCGAGAGCCCCATCGTGATGCCGGCGGCGAGTCCTATGCGGCCCGGCAGATATTCCTGCCCCATCACGACCGTAACGCCGAACGTGCCCACGGTTACCGCGCCGACGAGCGCGAGGAGCGCCATCCCCAGGACCGGGCCCGAGAGCGTGAAGCCGTAGATGAGCGGCGGCAGCAGGAGCATGGAGGCGGCGACGACCGCACGGCGCCCGAACCTGTCGGCGAGGGGGCCCATGATCAGGGTGCCCACCGCCCCGGCGGAGAGCATGACGGTAAGGGCTGCGTTGCCGAAGGCGGGCGACGTGCCGAGCACGCGCTCGTAATAAGAAGCCACGAAGGCGACCAGCCCGAAGTAGACGAAGGAGCGCACCGTCACGATCCCGACCATGCGCGCGAACGGGCTCCAGTGTTCCGGAGCCTCGGCCAGCTCGGTGCCCCCGTTCTCCGTCTCCCCAGGGCTGAAGGCGAGCAGGCGCGGCATCTCCACGAAGAGCACTGCGGCCATCATGGTCGCCGGCAGCGCGAGGAAGAGCGTGCCGGGCAACCCGAAGGCCAGCACGAACGGGGTGGTCAGGGCCGGACCGAGGGCGAAGCCCGCGTTGCCGCCCACGGAGAAGAAGCTCATCCCACGGGCGCGGCGTGAGCCGGAGACGTAGTTGGCGAAGCGGGCCGCCTCGGGGTGGAAGGCCGCCACCCCGATACCGCTGACGACGACGCTGAGCAGGATAAGGGGGTACGTCGGGGCGACGCCGGCGAGCGCCATCCCGGTCCCCGCGAAGAGCACCCCGAGCGGCATGAGCGCCGCGAGCGGGCGGTTGTCGGAGAAGACGCCGAAGAGCGGCTGCACGACCGAGGAGCTTACGGTGGCGGCGAGCACTAGCGCCCCGGCCGCCGCCAAGGAGATGCCCCGCTCCGCGACGAGAAACGGCAGGAGCGCCGCTACCGCTCCCTGGTTGAGGTCGGTGAACAGATGCCCGGCCGACAGGACGGACATCGCCCTCCGGTCAACGTCTTTTCTGGGTTCACCGGACACGAGAAAAATGGTATCAGTCCTCGGAAATATCGTACGGTGTTACGGCCCAGACGCGCGCCGCGCTAAGGGCGAGGAGGCCCGCCTTCAGGCCGTCGGCCAGCTCCCGGACCGCCTCCGCGGGCTCGCCCGGCGCAGGGCGTACGCTCCGGGGCGCAGAGATCTTTAGCAGCACTTCGGACCCGGCCCGCTCGACTTTGCCGAGCTCCCGCGCCTTACACAGCGCCTCTTCGAAGCCGCCGACCTCATCGGCAAGGCCGAGATCAAGCGCCTCTGCGCCGGTCCAGACGCGACCCGCCGCCATACCTTCGAGTTCGGTGGCTTGTAGGTCCCGGCCTCGCGCGACGCGGTCCTTGAACTGGTCGTAGGTGAAAGCTACCTGATCCTGCAGTACTCGCAGCTCATCGGCGGTCGGGCGGCGGGTGAAGTCGAGTAGGCCTGCGCGAGCGCCGCGATGCACGGCGGCGGGGTGAACCCCGATCCTCTCGTAGAGACCGCTGGCGACGGGCCGGATCGAGAGTACCCCTATGGAGCCGGTGACGGTTCCGCTCCGGACGACGACGTGATTCGCTGCCGCCGAGACGTAGTAGCCGCCCGAGGCTGCGACGTTTCCCATCAGGACGACCACGGGCTTTCTGGCGCGGAGGCGCTCGACCTCACGCCAGATGAGATCCGACGCCAGAGCGTCGCCCCCCGGCGACTCGACGTGAAGGAGGATGGCTGCCACGCGCCGAGTTTTCTCGGCGCGCCGCAGGGCCGCGACAACGGCGTCGCTCCCGGCCTGCTCCGAGCCGACAAGCGGAAGCGGCACAGGCAAGCGCCGGCTCCTGCCCCGCACTATGGTCCCCGAGAGGCTGACGAGCCCGACACGCCGGCGCGCACTCCTCCGGTACGGCACGCGCAGGGACCTTCGCGCCGCTTCCCACTCCGAGATCCTGGCCCTCTCCTCTCCCCCGCCCAGCCGCTCCGGCAGCTCGTCCTCGTAACACACCGCGTCGAGCAGGCCCTTGCCGAGGGCGTCCGGCGCGGCGTAGGGAGCGCCGTCTATCCTGGCACGCGCCTCCTCGAGGGTGAGGTCTCTTCCCCGGGAGATCGCCCGCACCAGCTCTTCGTAGCGGCGGTCGAGAAGACGTTCGGCCTGCTCGTGAGCCTCTTTAGAGAAGTCGTTGCGGACGTAGGGGTCGCCCGCGGACTTGTAAGGCGAGACCGCGATCACCTCCGCCTCGAGGCCCACGCGGTCGAGGGCATCCTTGAGGAAGTTCACCCGGGACCGGAGCCCGGTCACCGCGATGGTGGCGAGCGGGGTCGCCAGGATCTCGTCGGCCACGCACGCCAGGTAGTAGGAGCGGCTGTCAACGGGGTCGAGCAGGTACGCGACGACGCGGCCGCCGCGCTCTCTGAAGGCGTGTAGCTCGCGCCGCAGCTCCTCGAGCGACGCCCACCCGGCATCCAGGCCCCGGAGACGCAGCATCACCCCCCGGGTCCGGTCATCGGAGGAGATCCTGGCGAGGCACGCTCGCAGCCGCTCCAGGCTCGGGGCCGCCGGTCCGGGCCGCAGGCGACGCTGCAAAAGACCGACCCGAGGCTCGAACTCGGGCAGAGATCCGCTCACCTCCAGAGCCACGTATTCGGGCGGCCGTCCCGCGAGCCGCACCCAGGCGTTGCGCAACAGGCGCCAGAGGTTCACCAGGAGGTCGAGAACGAGCGACATCACGCATCTATGTTACCGCGCCGCGACGCGGATGCCTTGTGATAGACTTCGGAATAGGAATGGTTACTGATTGGAGACCACGGTAGGGATGTCCAGCGTACTCGAACAGGACATCCGGGAGAAGTTCCGCAGGTCGGGCTACACCTTGACCTCCCAGCGCCGGGCGGTGCTCGAGGCGCTCAAGGAGGCCAGAGGTCATCCCTCAGCCGAAGACGTGTACCTCACCGTAAAGAGGAAGAACCCCCGCGTCGCGCTCGGGACCGTCTACCAGGCGCTCTCGGTACTAGAGGAGATCGGGGTGGTCGACTCCAAGCACTGGTCGGAGTCGCCCACGCGCTACGACCTCAACGTGGAGCCGCACCTGGACATCCGGTGCGCTCGATGCGGCGCGGTGTCGGAGATACCCGGCGTCGAGCTGGGGGAGCTCGAAGAGAACATTCGCTACAACACTCCCTACGAGGTAAAACGCACCACCATCGTCGTCGAGGGCCTTTGCCCTTCGTGCAGGGAAGCCTAGACCCGCAACTCCAGCGTCACCCTTTACCCGCGGCGGAACAAGGTTTACCCTAACCACACGCGGTGCCAGGAGACGCGAGAAGGATGGGTGAGGCGACGGATCTCCCCGAAAGGGCTCAGGTGAGCGGAGAACCCAGGAATCAGGTAGACGAGCTCGCCAAAGGCATGGAAGCGGCGGGGGCCCTGATCGAGAGCCTCGAGGAGGAGGTGGCGAACCTCCGCCGCGACCTTGAGCAGGCAAGTGTAGCGCTCAAAGCGGCGCAGGAGGAGGTCTCCGCCAGGGGACGCGCCCTCGAGGAGCAGGAGCGCACCCGCGCAGAGGCAGAGAGGAAGATCGAGACGCTACACGCCGAGCTCGCGGAGCTCAGGCGCCAGCACACTGACGAGCAGCTCAGGCTGCGCAACGAGCACATCTCCGAGCTGGCCGAGCTGCGCCGAAAGCTCGAGGAGCAGCGCCGCGCCGACGTGGAAGCAGCCTCCTCCGAGGAGCGGGTGGCGACCCTGAAGGAGGAGTTCCGGCGAGAGCGGGAGGCGCTCGAGCAGCGCCACGAGGCGGAGATGGAGGCGCTCAAGACCTCCTCAGAGCAGTGGGAAGAGAAGCTGAGAGAGGCCTACCGGGAGCAGGAAGAGCGCCACGAAGCCGAGCTTGAGGCCATGCGCCTCGAGCTGGAAGAGAGGCGGGAGGACCTCGAACGTCGCCTGCGGGAGGAGTTCGAGCGGCGCTACGGCGACGAGCGCCGCGCGGCCGAAGAGCGTCACGAGGCGGCTGTGCAGGCGCTCAGGAACGCCGCGGCCGGACGCGAGCTCGAGCTCCAGAGAGACTACCAGGCAGTGGTCGAGTCCCAGCAAGCGGAGATAGAGTCTCTGCGCGAGCAGATGCAGCAGCAGGCCCGCGAGGCCGAGGAGCAGCACCAGAGAGAGCTCCGCAAGGTCAAGGCGCAGGCCGAGAACAGGGAGCAGGAGCTGCGGCGGGCGCAGGCAGCCAAGCTCTCAGAGACCAGCGACGCCGCCGACCAGCGGGTCGCCTCGCTGCAGGCCCAGAGAGAGGCGGACAATCGGGCGCTGCACGCCCGGCACGCGGAGGAGATCGCACGCCTCCGGCGCGAGTACGAGGAGCGTCTTGCGGCAGAGGACGAGCGCCGCAAGCTGGAGACCTGGGCGCTCGAAGAGAGGCTCAGTGAAGCCAGGATCCAGCGCGAGGCCGAGGTTCGCGCGTACACCGCCCGCCTGACGGAGCTGGAGGCGGCCAGGCTGGCCCACAAGACCTCCACCGAGGAAGATCTTGAACGCGTCGTGGAGCGGTTCGGGGAGGAAATCTCCGAGCTCGAAGGCCGCATCACGACGCTCGAAGAAGCCCTGGAAGAGTCCGAGAGGTTGCGCGGCGAGCTGGAGAGTGAGCTCTCGGGCTACCGGACCCGGGTCGAGAGCGGGCAGCCGTTGAGGACGAACGGTCTCCCCCGCGAGGGACAGGAGTCCGAAGACGGACCCGACGGACGCATAAGGGAGCTCGACGCCGCGCGGCTCCTCGCCGAAGAGAGGGTCAGCGACCTCGAGGCGCGGCTGCGCGAGGCGCAGGAAGAGAGTAGGCGCAACGCCCAGAGACTCGAAGAAGCGCTGGAGAGCCTCGAGCGGCTCTCGCAGCCCGAGCGCCGGCTGCGCGAGGGCATCGCGCTGTTCAACTCCACCGAGCACGCTCGGGCGGTAGCCTCCATCTCCAAGGCCCTGGGCCTTCCGCGGGTCCACGCCGGGCTACGCGGGGCGCCGCCAGGCAAACCCGTCCTCACGTTCGCGTGGGGCGACATGGCCTGGCGCCGCTACGTCTCCGACCCCACCGAGGGCGTCGAGGAGCCCAGGGTGTACCTCACAGGTACCGGCGAGGACCCAGCGGAGATCGAAGACCCCGAACAGGAGCCCAACGCCCGCATGGACGCCCAGGGAAGGCTGATGCTGGGCATCCAGGCCCGCTGAGTCAGCCCGCTGCCTTCGAAGAGGGCGTATCGTGCTAACCAGCGCGGCGACGGTCTATCCGCCGGTTGTAGGCGTAGAGGGCCTCTCCACGGCGCGAGCCGACGTATGCGGCGCCCGCGGAGACGGCGAGGAAGACGGCGAGAAGGAAAACGGTCACCGCGCTCTCTATCCCCGGGAACATCCCCTGCCCGCTCGCCAGGTTGAGGGTCGGCGAGATCACGAACGCAGCAGGGACCACGAGGACCCCGTGCAACCGCCGCCGGGCGGGCGCCCGGTAGCTCGCGGCCATGCCGCCGAAGTAGAAGGAGAAGGCCGCCGCGAAGACCAGCATCCCGGTCGGAACCGCCGTCGAGGTGGCGATCTCCATCCCGAAGAACCTGGTGAACACCGGCGCGAATATCCCGAAGACCACGAGCAGCCCGATCGCGAGCGCGACGAGAACTCCCAACAATACCGCGGTTATGCTTCTTATCACAGAGCTATTGTAACAAGCTCCCCCACCGGACCACGTGGCCAGTTTCACGACGCCTCCTTTTGGGGCCTAGTCCAATAGGTCCTGTTAAGCTGGCGACGTGCTGTGGTGGAGGGACAGGATGGCAGGGCGTGCTCGCTGAGTTGCTCCGGGCGCTACCGGTGGCGGTTCTGGTGGGCACCATGCCAGGGTACTTCTGGGCGCGGTGCCTCTCCCCTGCGGGCGACCGCGTTGAACTGCTCGCCTACTCGACGGCGCTCTCTATGGCCCTCGTCCCCACTGCCGCGCTGGCGCAGACACGCGTTCTCGGCACGGGCGTGACGCTACCCGTCGCTGCGCTCTCCGCGGCAGCGGTGTTCGCGGGCGGGACTGCAGCCTACCTTTGGTTCGGGCGGCCCGGTGACGACGAGCCTCTACCAGCCAGCCCTCCGGCCCCGTGGAGCGCCTACGCCCTCATACCGCTACCCTTGGCGTTCGGGCTCATGCTGGCGACGGCCTTCGGCCTCGTGTCCGGGGTCTGGTACGTCGTCGGCCTGCTCGTGGTAGCGGCGGGCATCGCGGGCTCGGTCGCCTCGCGAGGTCAGGTTCGTAGGGAACCATCACGTGACGCGCCAGGAAGCCGCCTTCGGTCGTCCCTGTGGGGAGCTTTGGTCCTGGCGACGCTGTTGCTGGTGCTCTTGCGGGGTTACTGGGGACCGGTCAGGTACGACTGGCCCTTCATCCGCGGCGGCGACCAGTACTCCCACGCCGTAATGTCGGGGCTCATGATGACCGAGGGGAGGATCGACTCGTACCTGATCTACCCCCCAGGCTTCCACACGATGACCGCGGTCATCTCGCGCCTGAGCGGGCTGGAGCCACTGGAGATCTTCCCCGTACTCGCCCCCGCTCTGCTGGTGCTGCCGGCCCTGGCGTGCTACGCGCTGGCTACGAGACTCTGGGGCCGGCCGTACGGGGTCGCGGCCGCCTTCCTGTGCGGCTTGCTCCTCGTCGGCCCTTACGAAAGCTTCGCGGAAGCGCGCTATCCCAACCTGCTCTCCGCCGACTTCCTGATCGTCACGGCCGTAGCCGCCCTGATCCGGGTCTACACTTCTCCCGGTGCCCGCTCGGGCCTCCTCCTCGCCATCCTCGGCTCCTCGGTCGTCCTATACCATCAGGTGGGGAGCCTCTACCTGGCCGTGCTCCTCGCGCTCGTCGCCATAGTGTCCGTGCCGTACCTGCTGCTGGGAGGCCAAAGGAAAGGAGCAACCGCGCTCTTCATCTCGCTGACGTTGCTCGGGCTATTCTCGGTCTTCTACGCCTGGGACACCTACGACCTAGGACGCCTCGCCGCCGGCCTGCTCGGCGGCTCGGACACGGGTGCGGGCGGTACGGCCGTCGCCATAGCGATAGGTTCTCAGGAACCACTGAGCCTCGAGCACCTGCTGGCTACGACCTCGGAGCCGGTAGCGTGGCTGGGGCTGCTCGGCGCCCTCCTCGCGACGGGAGAGGTCCTGCGGAGGCGCGTGAGAACTCCGCAGGCACTCGCCTACCTGACCCTCGTCCTCTGGGCGTTGGTGCTCTTCGCGGGCAGCCGCACCTCATACAGCGGCTTCCCCCAGCGCTTCGAGAGGGATCTGGGCATCCCGCTCGCCGTGCTCGCCGCCCTCGCGGTCGTCGGAATCCTGCGTTCCATCCATCCGTCCGGGTCCTCGCTCGCCGCAATCGTAGCGGTCCTGGCCGCGGCTCTGGCGGTCGCGGTGGTGGGGATACAGGGGGCGCAGAACTTGAAGAACGCCGACAAGTGGAGCCCCAACGTCGTCTCCGCGGAGGTCGCCGCAGCCGGGGAGTGGCTCGGAGAGCGCAACACAGGCGGCAACCTAGTGGTGACGCCCTACCTCAACGACCACGTCCCGGGGAGCGCCATGCTCGCGATGGGCGGCTACACGGGGCTGCGCTCCTACACGCAG
The DNA here is from genome assembly GCA_029240775.1 of Rubrobacteraceae bacterium. Classification (GTDB taxonomy): domain Bacteria; phylum Actinomycetota; class Rubrobacteria; order Rubrobacterales; family Rubrobacteraceae; genus JALYGY01. The sequence continues at coordinate 9,277 of JARDZQ010000027.1, forward strand.
GAGCGGTTGCGAACCCCACGCGCGCTGCCCCCTTCCGGCAAGGAGCCGCTGCTGGCGGCCAACAAGATAACCTACCATCCCGTCGGCGAGCGCACAGAAGCCCTGCTCGACCGCTACGACATCCGGTACGTGGCTCTCTACAAGACGTACCCCGGCGTGCCCTGGCGCGCCTTCGACCGGGCGCCGCAAGCCTACGAAAAGGTTTTCGAGAACGGCGCCGTGATCATCTTCTCCCCGCGCGAGAACCCACTGCCACGGGACTAACGCGCCGACCTGTAGCTCAGACGAGCGGCGGTCTGGCGGGCTGCCAGGGATGTCCGGCCCATGCCGAAGCCAGGTGGATGAGTAGCTCGCCCGTGAGCCGCTCGCGCACGGAGAGGTGGTCGGGGTCGCCGTAGAGGTTGTCGAGCTCCAGGGGATCAGCCCGGAGGTCGTATAGCTCCCCCTCTGCCTCGCGAAGGCGGGCGCCCGCAGCGTCTCCCGGCACGTACGTGATGAGCTTCCACTCGCGAGTGCGCCACATGTAGGCCGGCGCCTGCTGCACCTCCTCGTAGCCCGTCCCGTGCATCTCCGAGAAGCTGCCGACACGGGTGGGCTCCGCGAGCAGACTCGCGCCGGGAAAGCCGGGCGGAGTCCCCTCTCGGGCGACCGAGAGGAGTGTTGGGAGCACGTCCACATGCTCGGCCGGCCGGTCGTCTACGGTGGAGCTCCGGGCGCCAGGTCCCGCCAGGATCAGGGGCACCCTGACGCTCCCCTCGTAGAGGCAGTACTTGGAGAAGCGGCGGCGCTCGCCGAGCATCTCGCCGTGGTCGGAGGTAAAGACGACGAAGGTGTTCTCCGCCTCCCCCGTCTCCTCGAGCCTCTTCAAGACCCGCCCGAACTGGGCGTCCACGTACGAGCAGAGGGCGTAGTAGCGCAGCGCGCTCTTCCGGCGCTCCCGCACGCTCGTCGCGTCGAGCCACTCCCCCCAGCGCTTCCACTGCGTGCCCGCGTGCCCGGAGAGGTCCACCCCGTCCGGTACCGCAGGGGGGTCAGGCATCTCGTCGAGGTCGTACAGGTCCTCGTAGCCGGGGGGTACGTTGAAGGGCGCGTGCGGGTAGTCGAATGAGAGGTACAGGAAGAACGGCCTCCCCTCGTCCCTGCCGTCGCTCAGGAACTCGAGCGCCTTGTCTGTCAGCCACGCCTCGGTGTGCCG
>JARDZQ010000451.1 GCA_029240775.1 Rubrobacteraceae bacterium
TACTCAGAAAGTACAGGAGTACCAGATTGACCCTCTCACCCAGCACGACCATCAAGACAGAGCCCAATAACGTGCCGCCTCCCCCCACGCTCACCAGGAGACCGTAGCCGACGTTGCCCGCATCGAAGGTCTCTTTGGCCAAGAACACCCCTGCCGGGATCGTCGTATTTATCGTCAGTATGACAAGGAAGGTGCCCACCACGATCGCAAGGGGTACGCGTGCCCTGGCGAGATAACTCAACCCATCCCGCAAATCCCGGCCAAAACCAGTGGCATCTTCCCTTTCCGGTCGGGGGAGAGAGATGCGAGAGAGAAAGGTGGCGGAGACGAGGTAGGTCATGGAATCCAGCAAGAAGGCAGCGTCAATCCCGAGCGCTGCCACCAGCACACCTCCTAACGCTGGCCCCGCCGTAATAGAGATGCTAAACGTGGCGCTGAGGAGGCCGTTGGCTCGTGCGAGATCCCCTTCCCCAACTACGCCTGGGAAGGCAGCCCGTATTGTAGGGTTGAAGAAGGTTTGACCCAGACCCATGAGGAAAACCAGAACGTAGACGGTAGCGAGATCCTCAGCGAAAACCATCCCGAAAGCGAGGACCGCTCGTGTTAGGTCGCTCGTTACCAGCACGATTCGGCGGTCTAGGCGATCGGCGAAGACGCCGGCCAGAGGGCTCGCGAGCGTGGGCAATAGACGGACCACCAATGCAGCGCCGACAGCGGAAGCGGCCCCCGCAATTTGAACCACCAGCACTACGAGAGCGACTGTCGATACAGCGTCGCCCACGAATGAGGCAGCCTGGCCGATCCAGAGCCTCCGAAAACCGGCGTTGCTGAAGAGAGACCCGTCGGGTTCGCTCATTTTCCTCCGAGAGGTAAGCCTACCAACAGTCCGCCCCGGCACCCTAGAAGCCAAGCGCAAGTTAACCAAAACTACCAGTTCTCGCCCGCTGCTGTGACGCATCCCAGTTCGGGGCGTGCCTCACGGAGGACACAAAGTCCAAGCGAACCTGCTCTTGCCTGGTCCGACATCTGGAACTCTTGATGCGGCGGCGCGAGACATTCATGCCCACAGATGCTGCCCGAGGAACCACACCGGAGTGCGTGCATAAGCTTTTCATCCAGAGCGCCTGTGGCGGCGTTTCGCCGGATGCGAGCTCTACGGTCAGCGGTTCAGCCTCGCGGCGGCGGACTACGTATCGCCGGCGACGAGCTCGAGGCGGGAGATGCCCATAACAGGGTTCGGGTGCTAGGCGGCTGGTCCAGCGAGCACGCGTTGTTCGAGCACGCGAACGCCGGTACCAAAGTCGTCGGAGGCGGTGCAGAGTCGATCAGACCTACACCGGAGGGAAGGAGAGCCTGCCGGCCCACACGTTGTCCGGGGGATCCTGGGATTTGCAGGAAGTCCACCAGCTTGAGGTAAGAACCGTTCCTGATACTTCTCAGGGTGCTGCGCGTCGGACCGTCGGCGGGCTCGCCGCACGGGGCAACAAGTCCTGGACGGACCGTCCCGGTCAGTCGTGCTTGTCGCGGCGACCGCGACCCGGTCGCCCGTCCTCCCAACGCTCGAGGGTACGGCCGGGCAGGTAGACGACTCGGAACCACAGACAGACGACGACGACGAACACCCCCGCGGCGCCTGCGAACTGCCATAGCTCCGGCGTCAAAGGTCTCTTCCTCCTACTACCGGACGTACCAACGTCCCTCTCTCATCGTAAGCGCCACGACGGGCGTATTATCGCCTCTTGCGAGCTCATCTGCCGTTAAGGAATTAACCGGGCCACCTGGTGAGGCGCGTCCCACTCTGGCGCTAGACCATAGCATGGTCCACTGTAATGTGCCGCATGGAGGTTGGCAGGCTCTCGCGACAGATGCATCGGTCTTCGGTCAGGGGCGTGGAAGAGAGGCGCTAGTCGAGGACCAGATCCGGCTCCTGCCGCCGCGCTCGCAGGGGAAGACAGGCACGCTGCGGCGTGCGTAGGCCAGCGCCGAGACACGCAGCCTGGGAACGGTCCTCTGGCTCCTCGCCGGTTCTACGCCTCGTTCCCCAGCATATCCCGAGCGTCATCCAGGGCACCTTCCAGAATGTCCCGCACGTCCACCAGAGCGCCTTCCAGACGATCTCCGGCCCCCTGGTACTCCTCCTCACCCTCGGCGTCCAGCGCCTGGTTCGTGACCTCGAGGGCCTCCCTTTGAGCCTCCATCAGCCGCTCCACGACGGATCTCAGAGGTCCAACCTCCCCGCTCACGTGGGCTCTCCCTCCCCGGACACCTCGTCAACCTGCACGCTATCCTCCTCGGCCTCGAGACCCTCGATCATCTCCGCCACAAGTACGGGATCGGGCTCTTCTTGCAGGTGACCGCCTCGGACCAGCTCCTTCGACACCTCCTCGGCGGACCGCTGGCGGGCTCCGGGATCTTCGCGCAGGAGTTCTCTCAGGGCTTCGAGGACCCTGTCCGGGTCTGGGCCCATCTGGATGTTTCCGCTCGTCATCTCGCTCCCTCCGAGAGGTTCCGCACCCTAGCCAATTCTAGACGTTCGGCGCGACCCGCGATTGTAAGCACGAGGTCCGTCCGGTGTACAGGTCGCTGCGATCCCAGCCGACGTACCGACGCGCGCTTTATCGATGCCAGCCGTCGTCGCCGAGAACGCCGGTCCAACGCGGCACGTGCTCCGGCCACAGCATCGTGTAGTTGTTTCTACGGGTACACGGACTCCTCCCCACCTAACGCTCCCGACACGAGCAAGGTGCCGTCAGGGTAAGCCATAACGTG
>JARDZQ010000452.1 GCA_029240775.1 Rubrobacteraceae bacterium
GCGAGCACCTCACCGTTGCAGTCGAAGATGGGAGCCGCCGCGCAACAGAGCCCGATCGAGACCTCCTCCTCGTCGAAAGCGTATCCCCGGTCACGCACCCTGTCCAGCTCGATCTCCAGCTCATCGAGGGAGGTGATGGTGTTCGGGGTTAGAGTCGCCAGACCCTGGTGCTCGAATGCCCGGGCGACCCACTCCCACTCGCAACTCGCGAGCAGGACCTTTCCGACGCCGCTGCAATGGGCCGGCAACCGGGCGCCTATCCTCGAAGCGGTGATCTTGACCGCCGGCACCGGCTGTAGTTTCTCCAGGTACACTACCTGCACGTCGTCCAGGACTGCTAGATGTGTCGTCTCCCTCTGAGTCGCGACCAGCTCTTCCATAACCCTGCGGGCCTCGACGCGCCACTCCATGGTGTCCAGTAGCGTCTGGCTCAACTCGAAGAGCCGCCAGCCCAACCGGTAACGCTTCCTCTCGGTACGGTGGAGCAGCCCCTGATCGGCCAGGCTGTTCATCATCATATGCGTCGTGGATTTAGCCATCCCCAGGCTCCGCGCAGCTTCGGATACTCCCCACTCGGGATGCTCGGGAGAGAAGATGTCGAGGATCTTAAGGGCCTTGGTTACACTCTGCACTAGCAATTGGTTACTGCCTTTCCACTACACTCAAGGCCACTATAGAGCCTTGCGGTATCTCTCACAATGGTACTGTTCAGCGGACCTGAACAAGCCAATATGGGTACTGTGCGCTGGCCGCGTGCCCGATTTCCGAGGACCTCGGAGGGTCCGTGCCGAGGTTCCGCGGATAGCCCCGACAACGTTTGCCCTCCCGGAGATCCGGGCCTCGTCCTCGAGCGATAGGGTGGTGCTTATGGGGCATGGTGCCGGAGACCACGAGGCGGCGCCTCTCGCTCCTCTCGCCGACGGGGGCTCGTCCACGGCCGCGTTCTAGTCGAAGGACTATAAGACATGTTCGACGTAGCGTTCTTTCATCAGCTCGAGTACCTCGTCACCAGGCATGTTCCAGTAGGTCTCGTTGAAGATTTCCACCTCGATGGGCCCCGAGTACCCGGCCTCGTCCACGGCCGTCCTTATCCGCCGCAGTTCGATAACCCCGTCTCCCATCATGACGCGCGACATATGCGGAAGCGTGTTCGGCTTCCAATCGTCTATATGGAAGCCTATTATTCGTCCTGCCGCCTGCTCGATCTGGTCGTACAAATCCGGATCCCACCACACGTGGTAGGCGTCCACGACCAACCCGACCTGGGGCGAATCTAGCCGATCTAGTATGTCGTTTGCCTGCGATAGGGTCACGACCACCGACCGATCCGCCGCGAACATGGGATGCAGCGGCTCCACCACGAGCTTCACGCCTCTCTCTTGGGCGTCGGGTATCAGTTGCTCGATGCCCTTCACTACCATGGCACGCGCTGTATCGATGTCACGATCGGGCGCCGGCCCGGCCCGCAGAGACAAGACTTCGGCGCCCAGTTCGGCGGCTTCCTCTATCGCGCGGCGACTGTCGTCGATACGGGCGCGCCGCTCGGCCTCGCTCGCGGCCGGGAAGTCCCCGCCTACGTGGAGACTAGTCACCCGTAGCCTGGACTCCCGTACGATATGAGCGGCCTCGGCCAAACCGACCTCAGCCACCTTGTCGCGCCACAAAGCGATGGCGGGGACGCCCGCTTGAAGACAACCCTCTACGGCCTCGCGCAAGCTCCAGCGCCGGGTAGTAACTTGATTAAGGCTGAGACGCGAGAAATCTGACTGAATGTGGGACCGCTGCATTCCAGATGACTCCTTCGATGCACAGTATTGGGAACGAATCGAAGCTCAGGGAACGAGGATCGCTTTCACCGTCCGGCCTTCGCTGACCGCCTCGAAAGCCTCGGGGGCATCCTCGAGCGGATACTTCGAGAGCAGGGGGCCGGGGTCTATAGCTCCGCGTCCCAACAGGTCCAGAGCCTCCTGATAGTCCGCGTAAGTGCAAGAGTAGCTGAACAGCACGCTGAGCTCTCTGCGCACCGCAGCAGTAGGGGAAAAGAGCATCTCCTCGGCGTAGATACCCACCACGATGATCGTCCCGCCCGGCCGGACGGACTCTAGGGCGGAGCCGAGTGCCCTAACCGAGCCGGAACTCTCGATCCAGACGTCGGGAGCACCTTCCCCAAAGCTGCGGTGCAGATGCTCCTCCAGGGGTTCTTCACTCAAGTTCGCGGTCCGGAGCCCCACACGCTCCGCCGCGGGGAGGCGCGATTCGGAGTCCCGCCCTACTCCGGTAAGGAGCACTTCCGCTCCGCGCAGCTTGGCCACCATTCCGCAAAGAACCCCTATAGGCCCGGGTCCGGACACCACTACCTTCTGCCCGGGCTCTATGTCCGCTCGAACGTCTACGGCGTGTACGGCCACAGAGAGCGGCTCCCCCAGGGCCGCCACGCTGAGGTCGAGTCCCTCGGGGACGGGAACGAGGTGCTGCTCGGGCATCACGGCGTACTCGGCCATACCCCCGTCGCGGGAGAGGCCAACGGCCACGCGCTGGGGGCACAACTGCGTGAAACCGGCGCGACAGGTAGCGCAGCGACCGCAGCCCTGTATCGCGACTGCAACCACTCGATCTCCCGGGCTTACCCGCGTCACACCCGGTCCAATCGCCTCGACGATACCGGAAAACTCGTGACCCAACGTTACGGGCGTCTTGACCCACTCGAACCCGGCGTGAGACCTGAACGCGTGAACATCGCTGCCACAGACGCCACAGGAGGCTACTCG
>JARDZQ010000453.1 GCA_029240775.1 Rubrobacteraceae bacterium
AGAGGAGCGGAAAGGGGCAGCCTGATGAAGAAGAGGAGCGCGCTCAGGCCGGACACCACGCTCGCCCCGACGGACGAGCCGGAGGCGGAGGTCTACGTCTGGTCGCTGCCCGCGTGTTGCCTGCGGTCGCTCAAGGAGGCGGCCCTCGCCGAGGCGGGAGAGAGGCGGCACCTCGAGCTCGGGTGCTCGTGCGGGAGGACCTGGCGGGTCACCTCGAGCCTGGACCAGAGGATCCTGGGCCGGTTCGTCACGCACGGCGGTCCGCGTGTCGGCGGCTCTCATCCGGCGGCGTGATTAGAGCGGTCAGCTAGGAAAGGGGAGACAAAGGATGATGCAGACGCAGGACGTTCTCACGCAGTATCTGAGCAGGGTCAGAGGCGGGAAGTTGCTCGAGGCCCACGAGGAGCGGGACCTCAGCAGACGCGCCCACGGAGGCGACAAAGAGGCCAGGCGGCGGCTCATCGAGTCCAATTTGCGGCTCGTCATCTCCATCGCCAAGAAGTACCGCGGGCGTGGAGTGGCCTTCGAGGACCTCATCCAGGAGGGGAACGCGGGTCTCATCAAGGCCGTCGAGAAGTTCGATCCCGAGATGGGCAACCGGTTCTCGACGTATGCGACGTGGTGGATCCGCCAGGCCGTAACGCGTGCCATAGCCGACCACTCGCGCACTGTCCGTCTCCCGGCTCATGTCGTGGACTCGTTATACCGTCTGCGGCGGGCTGAGAATGCCTTGAGCATCGAGCTCGGGCGCGACGCTACGGAAGAAGAGCTCGCCGAGCGGCTCGGGGTCAGGCTTGAGGAGACCCGGCGGTTGCGCGAGGTCAGCCAGCCCATCTCGAGCGTCAACGCGCGCATGGGTGGATCTGGCGATGAGGACGGCTCCGAGGTAGGCGACCTCTTGCCAGACGAGAGGAGCCGCGACGACTACGCCCAGGTCGAGGTCGGCCAGTGGGAGCTGGCGCTCGTCGAGGCCGTCAGGTCGCTGCCCGAGCGCGAGGCTAGAGTGCTCCAGATGCGTCACGGCCTCGACGGAGGAGACGTCCGCACCCTGCGCGAGGTCTCCGAAGTCCTGGGGATCTCGCAGGAGCGGGCCCGGCAGGTCGAGATCAAAGCCCTCAGGACCATCCGCACGGGGCGCTACGCCAGCACGCTCAGGCGCGCCCTCGCCGAGGCTGTCTAGGATCTAGCGCACTCACAAGATCCAGCTTCTTTCTCTGGTTATCGAGTTGGCAACCGTAGCGGGGTGGGGCGCGGCAACGGTTCAAGGTCTTTGCAGATAGAGCCGCAAAACCTCCTCCATTTAGGGGATGTGCTGTCCTTGCCGGGTGTGTACGCTGCATCCCCTTCGCGCTCCGCCGCGACGGAAGAGGAGATAGCGGTGGAGGAGTGCGGTGCTCGGCTCGATAAGCGACGAGGCTCACGCTGCGAGAGGTTGGCGTAATAGCCCGTTTCCCCTGATCGTGCATTGCTGAGCAGACTCGATTAGCCGGCAAGCGTCTCCCGGTCGAGGTGGAGAATTTTTGCCGCAAGAGCTACTCTGCGTAGAGAGCGAGGAGAAGGGAGACCCTTGGAGACGACCGAGTCCAGAGCGCAGCGCGCGCCGGAGCTTTTCGAGGCGCTGGGGGGGACCGTCGCGGATGGATTCCCCGTGATCCACTCGTCCGTTTCGCACACGGAGCGCGGCACGCCGTACCTGAAGGCGCCGGGGGTCGTCATGCTGGCGCGGCCCCGGACCAATGTCGCCGGGCTCGCCGGCTTCCTCGAGGGCTTCGATCCCGAGCTGCGTTTCCCGGAGTACCTCGACGACCCGACCCGGCTGCCGGACTCCACCCAGCTCTGCAAGACGGCGGGCCAGACGTGCTACATGTCCTTCGGCCCCAGGCGCACGAAGAACGAGAACGCCGCAGCGTACATCGAACGGCTGACCTCGGCCGGGCACGGGAGCGTCCTCGAGCACGCGAGCTTCAGCTTCCTGCTCTACGGCATCAGCCGCAGCGTCACCCACGAGCTCGTCCGGCACAGGGCCGGCACGGGTTTCTCCCAGATAAGCCAGCGTTACGTCTCTGGCGCCGTCTTGCGCTTCGTGGAGCGGCCCGAGTACCAGGAGGACGAAGAGCTGCACCGGCTCTTCGAGGAGCGGGCTGACAGGGCTGCCTCCGAGTACGAGGCGATGGCGGAGCAGTTGCTGGAGAGACAGGGCGGCGGGAACAGCATGCTCTCCGCGGACTACAAGACCGACGCCCGCAAGAAGGTGCAGCAGACGGCGCGTTCGCTCTTGCCCAACGAGACCGAGGCGCCGATAGTCTTCACCGCCAACGTACGTGCCTTGCGCCATATCATCGAGATGCGGGCCGACGCGCACGCGGAGAGCGAGATCCGCACCCTCGCCCTGCGTCTCTTCCTCTGCGCGGTCACCGCCGACCCGATCCTCTTCGGCGACTACCGCGTAGGAGAGTTGCTCGACGGCACCTTCACCGTGACGACCGAGAACAGGAAGGCGTAGCCCGTGGCGGCCCCAGGCGCGGGCCTCCGATGACGGTCGCCGGCAGGCTGGAAGGAGCGGATCCGACCGACCTCGAAGGTCTGCGCGAGGTACTAGGTCGCGCGGATCCCGAGGGAAAGCTCGCCCCCATAGGCATGGGCAGGATCGAGATCGGGGCCGAGGCCCTGAGCCTGCTTCTCGAGGCCGTCTCCGAGCTCGCTATGGACGCGACCCCGATGCGGCGCGGTGGGGAAGTTCTGAAAGCGCCCGAGAGGCTCTTCGGCGGTTCGGCGGTTACGTATTCGACCTGGACGGCACCGTCTACCTCGGCGACGATCTGTTGCCGGAAGCGAAGGAGACGCTCGGCGAGCTCAAAGCGAGGTCGAACGTCGTCTACCTGACCAACAAGCCGCTCGAGATGCCAGCGGACTACGCGGCCAAGCTCACCCGCCTCGGGGTACGGACGCCCCCTGAGGAAGTCATCTCCTCGACGGACGCCCTGGTGCTCTATCTCGAGCGACACGCGCCAAAGGCCCGGCTCTTCGTCGTCGGCGAGCGGCCCCTGAGG
>JARDZQ010000454.1 GCA_029240775.1 Rubrobacteraceae bacterium
GGGCCTTCTCCGCCACCCGAACGCCGGCATAGTCCCAGGCATACTGCGGCTCTTTGAGAGAACGTCTCCCTGCGACGATCCTGGCCCCGAAAGGAGCCCGGCAGACAGCCGCCTCGCAGCCCGCGCGGAGCTTCCTGCTGCTCACATAGCCCCGCTCGTCGACGTCCTCGAGGTCGAACAGAGGGGGGAGGCCCTCGTCTTCTCGAAGAGCCAAGTCTCCGTGTTTAGCTTCGTGCGGATGCTCCAGCGACCGTGTCGGCGAACAATCTGGAGGGCGCTCCTCGGGAGACAATGGGTCGGCAGGCGCCCGAGAGGCTTCCGATATCAGCACCCACATGATCCAGAGGCTGGGGGCTATCACCAGGCTCTCCAGCGCGAGCGTGAACCACGCAACCCAGCCGCCGTGAGTAATTCGCCGTGCGTATTCCTCTCCGCCTTCACATTCTACGCCCTCCGGTCCTCACTATGGGCGCGTCTCGCTCTTTCTCGGGCAGGGAGACGCGCACACGGCGCCTTCCTCCGCGAGGCGCAGGTGGATGTGGTCGTCGGCGAGGTACGACGTTTCTTTGCGCAGCACCTTAAGGAGATGGTTACCACAGAAGGATCAAACTTCCTCCGGGCCGCCTCGGCAATCTGCTTTCTATGCTGAGGTTTGCGTCTGTCTCAGGTTCTCCGGTGCAGTAGGCGGGCGATATCCTCGGCGAAGCGCACCTCAGAATCGTCCTGGGGTTCGTACCCGATCACTTTACGGGCGTTGGTAATGCTCCAGAAAGTACGGGCGTTGTTGGAGACGCCGTAGAAGATGTGGAACGGAACCCCGTACTCGTCTTCTACCTCAGACGTTTCGATCGACTTGCAGAAGAGTTGCTGCAGGTCGCGCTCGCTGATGTAGCCGGCCAGTTCACGAACGTAGCGCTCGGGCGGCTCATCCACGAACAGCTCGGCGTCTATCTCGCGCGGGACTACTATGCGGATCTGTATGACTTCCAGCTTGCGCCCCAGGCTGCCGCAGGCATAGAGGAACCCCAGCGGCTCGTAGGCAGCCTTAGCCCAACCGTAGAAGCTATCGGGACGCGGATAGTCTTCGGGGGAGACTCGGTCTTTCAATCCAGCGTAGTATGGTTGTTCGTACCACTTGGCCGCCTGGTTGGTGCTAGCAGCCACCACCCGCCGCACCCCGCACTCTAGCGAGAGCTGGTAGACGCGCTGCATCATGTCCACGTTGCTACGCTCCACGTCGTACTGGGATTGGGTATCCGTGCCGACAGGCTTGCGGTGACCGGTGTGGACCACGACCTCAGCGTCCGCGAAGTACGGCTCCAGCTTGGAGCGGTCGTCGACCAGAAGATCTGCGACCTCGATGCCTTCGACGCGTCGGCCGGAGCCATCTTCCTCGCGCACGTCCAGGAGCCCGAGGTCGTAACGCTCGCGGAAGGCTGGCAATAGTTGGTCGGCTATGTATCCGGTGGCACCGGTCAGAAGAACGCGCACGCTCCTTATACCCCTATCTCCGCCTGCTCTCCAGAGATCAGGGTAGCATTCCATCCCTTTCTAGGGGTGCCTCCTCTCCGCGCTGCCAGAGTAGAGAACACCGCAGGGGGTGGACGCCACGTACTACTGTGCCGTACTCAAGAGAGGGCGACGTGGCAAGGTGAGGCACGCCGCGACGAACGCTGGTTGACCGTCGCGAGGGCACTCCTTAGGATGCCGGCGACTCGTGCGGTAAAGCCCGACCAGGATAGGGGATCAGCGTGACGGAGGGTACTGCTGATGCAGCCGGTCTGCCGGAGGACATTGCTCGGATCTTCCGCCTCGATGGCCAACGCGCCGTCGTGACGGGGGCGGCTTCGGGGCTCGGCAAAGCCATCGCCCTGGGGTACGCGAGCTTCGGGGCTGACGTCGCCTGCCTCGACATCGACCTCGAGGGCGCTCGAGAGACGGCGAAGAAGATCACTGAGATGGGCAGGGAGAGCACGGCCATAGGGGTAGACGTACGGGACTGGGAGAGCGTGCGCGCCTCAGCCGAGGACCTCCTGTCGTGGGCGGGGCGGGTGGACGTCGTGGTAAACGTCCCCGGCATCAACCGCCGCAAGCCCGCGCTCGAGCTGGAGCCCGAGGAGTTCATGGAGGTCTTGGACGTGAACCTCAAGGGGATCTTCCACTGCGCCAAGGCCTTCGGAGAGCTCATGGTCCCCAACGGCCACGGCAAGATCATCAACATGGCCTCCATCTTCGGCCTCGTCGCCATGGAACGCCAGGCGGCGTACGCATCGAGCAAAGGCGCCGTGGTGCAGCTCACCAGGGTGCTCGCGCTGGAGTTCGCACCGCACAACATCCAGGTCAACGCCCTGGCCCCGGCGTACTTCGCCACCCCGCTGGTGCGCCAGATCATGGAGGACCGCGAGTGGTACGAGGACGTCGTCCGACGAGTGCCGCAGGGGAGGTTCGGGGAGGCGTGGGAGATAGTCGGGCCGGCAGTGTTCCTGGCCTCCCGGGCTTCCAGCTTCGTGACCGGGACCGTGCTGCTCGTCGATGGCGGTTGGACTGCGGCATAGTGGCCCTTGGGAAGCCAGACAAACACGTTGGGTTTCAACCATCCCGACAAGGGCGAGGCCGGACGCAAGGAGCTGCTCGGCCAGATCCTCGAGAGGTCCGATCCCTTCTCGGAACCCGCTCTCGCCGTCTGCGTCATTGTCGCGCCCTTCGTCGCTCCCTATACGGGATGAAGCGCCATATGTCATTATTTCAGGTGCCATATGGCGCCAGGACAACCACTTTGTGGAGTCCGGGTTATGTATTCGTTCGAGTGCCGCGTAGATACTATCCTGCTCTCCTCCCCCGCCGCTTCGCCCGCAAGAAGGCACCCGAGGAGGGAGTTGCCCGGGGCTCCGGCACCCTTCCTGCGGTCTCCAGTCCCTCCGAGAGATCCCGCACCCGCTCCACCAGGAAGGAGAACCCGCGCCTCTCGTCCTGCTCCACCTTGCCGTCGAGGAGGAAGGCGCCGCGTTGGTGCAGCACGTG
>JARDZQ010000455.1 GCA_029240775.1 Rubrobacteraceae bacterium
CCAGGTGCGGTACTGTAACCTCCCCTCGACCAAGATGGGGTCACCCTTCTTCTTGTATGTGGCGATGGTCTCGCCGAGCTCGCGCCACGCGCTTATGTCGAAGAAGTCCACTTCCTCGTTTCTGGAGCGCACCCGGTTTACCGCGATACCGAAAGAGCATACCGGCACGCCCGCCTGAGTGAAGCGCAGCTCAGGGTCGCGAGTGAGGTTACCCCCTAGGACCACGCGGTTGAAACTGACCATGAGAGTATCTCCCTTCTGCTTAACGATCTGGCGCTCGTGCGCTCATGGCCTCTTTCTTGTAACCGATTATACGGGGGGCGGGGTGTTCCCCACAGGCGCTTTCCCATGGCGGGTGCTAAAGTAGATCTTCCTCCCAGGTTGCTTTAGGCGGAGCTATTCACCTAAGTGCCTGGAATAGAAATTCTGCGAACTTCGCCTTTTGGGTTTTCTCAGAAGTTGAACTTCGCATTGACGGCGTTCTCGGAAGTTAGCCGCCTGCCTGCGGTCTGGGGGCTCGCTTAGTGCCCAGCCCCACCCCCAGCACCACCCAGCCCAGACTGAATAGCAGCCCGAAACCAACGTGCACCGAGCGCGCTTCCAAGACTGCGCCGGAGTCGGTCAAGTCGTAGACCCAGCCGAAGACCCCCGTCGCAAGCACCACTGCGCCGGTTCCCCGTGACCACTCACTCCTTACTGTGGCGACGCCCATAAGCGTCAAGCCGGTGAGCAGGAACAATAACCAGGCGGCTAAATAGTGCGACCAATCCTCGCCTCCGACGATCGCTCCCATCACGCTCCAGCCCCATGCGTACACGGCGAGGACCATGCCCATCCACCCGAGCATTCCGAGTCGGCGCTGCCACAGGACGGAAAGGCCGACCACTGCCGCCAGGAACAGCGTGGGGACGACAAAAGCCAAGAGGTGGATCACGGCTAGAAGGTTCCAGGGGATGTTGGACCTGTCGATGTAGCCCCACACCACAAAGAGCATTCCGCCCAAGAGGCCCGCAACCCCACACCATCGGAGTAAGTGACGTTTTCGTGGTACTCGCTTCACTAGATCGCATGATGCCATCTAGTGGAGCTCGAGGCATCCGCAGTAGACCTTGCCATTAATTGCCCGGCGTATGCGTGCCGCCAAGCTGGCAGTAAAGAGGGACGCCGTAGCCTGATGGCGTCGGAATGGCAGCAAACCTCCAGCCGTGGCATCCTTCCGCTCTCGCAACACCATATATGGGGGAGCACGGATGGGCGGAACGAGGCGTAGGAGGGTCGAGCCGACCGACGAATGGGAGCAGCTGAAGCTTCTTTGCAGGTGGCCCGAGCAACTCGCATACGAGGAGATCCGACCGACGGTGCTCTTCGGCTCTTCCGTGCGCGACCGGGCAGAACAGACGGGTTCCTCCGAGCGCACGCTCTACCGCAAGGCCGCCCGCTTCGACCGGGAAGGGATAGACAGCCTCTTCGACTCGGCGGGCGCCAAACGCCGCGAACTACCGCCCGTCGTCCGGCGCATGATCGTGGAGCTAAAGGCAGAGTACCCCGGCTTCAGCCTCGGCGAGATGGCCACCATCTGCTACGTCCGTATCGGCAGGCGGCCCGGCAAGCACACCATCGAACGGGTCCTCTCTGAGGAGCCGGTGCCACTGAGGATGCTCAGGCGCTTCGAGCGCTACCACGGGATCCCCGAGCCCAAAGAGCGCAGGAGGGCCGTGGTCGCCCTGCACGCCGAGGGGTGGACCGTCAAGGCGATAGCCGGCTACATGGGCATCAACCGCGACACCGTTTACGAAACGCTCGGGCGCTGGGCCGAGCAGGGCGAGGCGGGGCTCGAAGACAAGAAGCGGGGCCAGAAGGGCGGGGTGCGCAAGGCCGGCCTGAAGGAGTACGCGGCGGTGAGACGGATCCAGGAGAACCCCGCCCTCGGAGCGTTCCGGGTAAGGGCCGCCCTCGCGCGCATAGGCATACACCTCGGAACCCGCACCGTCGGGCGCATGCTGGCGGTCAACCGCCGGGTCTACGGCCTCGAAAAACCCAAGGGGCCGGCCAAGGAGAAGCGGGAGATGCCCTTCCGGGCCGAGAGGCGACACCAGTTCTGGAGCGCGGACGTGCGTTACCTCGACGTCGTGGACGAGGGCCTCGTCGGCTCCAAGGCCTACGCGATCACCGTCTTGGACAACTATAGCAGGGCCGTGGTGGCGAGCGCGGTCTCCCCGACCCAGGACCTTGCGGCCTTCCTCTCCGTGCTCCACCGGGCCGTCGAGCGGCACGGCCCGCCCGAGGCGCTGGTCACAGATTCGGGGTCGGTGCTCCGCGCAAACCGGGCGTGGGCGGTCTACGAAACCCTCGGGATCGAGAAGCACGAGATAGAGCGCGGCAGGCCGTGGCAGAGCTACCTGGAGACCGCCTTCAGCATCCAGCGGCGCATGGCCGACTGGCACTTCGCCAAGGCCGAGAGCTGGCCTGAGCTCCATGCTGCTCACGCGAGGTGGGTGGAGGAGTACAACGCCCAGTACCACTCCGCCCACGAAAAGCGGACCGACGGCAAGCGTTCGCCCGCCGAGGTGCTTGGGGTCTTGAGGGAGGCGCGACTCCTGCCACAGGACCTGGACAGGACGTTCTTCGCCGAGCGCTTCTTCCGGGTGCTGGACGCGTTCGGCTACGCCGTGTGGCAACGCTGGAGGGTGTACGGCGAGGAGGGCCTGGCGGGCAGGGAGGCGGCGCTGTGGCTTCGGGAGAGGACGCT
>JARDZQ010000456.1 GCA_029240775.1 Rubrobacteraceae bacterium
GTCGGAGAGGGTAACGCCCAGCTCCCTCCCTTTGGCACGCAGAGAGGTGGCGTCGCGCATGAAGCGGAAGACGGCGCCGAACCACCACGCCTGCTCGGTAGCCCGCCTGGCGAGCTCTGCGCCTCCTATACCCCAGGGGAATCCGAGGTAGTTGCGAATCAGCGAGCTGGTGCCCGCCTGGCCGCCTATAGCTTCCCTTTCCACGATAAGGGTGCTCAATCCCTCAGAGGCGCCGTAGACGGCCGCCGCGAGCCCCGCCGGTCCCGCCCCCACGATCACCAGATCGAAGCTTCGCCGATCCAGCTCACGGTTGATGCCGAACGCGTCGACGAGATCGGCGTTGGAGGGATCTTCGAGCACCTGCCCATCGTAGAGGATCACCACGGGGAACCTGGCCGAGTCCTTGCCAAACCGTGCGAGGAGTCTCTGGCCCGCCTCCGTGTCCGCGGCGTAGAACTCGTGCAAGATGCCGTTGCGGTTGAGGATATCCCTGAGCTCGTGCGAGCGCGCAGACCACTGCTCGCCGACCAGGCGGATCTCCGCAAACACCGGGCGATGGGCTTTGGCCCAGTCGTAGATGAACTCCGCGATCATCCTGTGAAAGTACTCGTCGCCCGGACGCTCGGGTTTGTTGACGTAGTAGTCGATGTGGCCGAGGGTCATCGCCCTGAGAACCGGTTCCTGGGTCGTCCTATCGCCCCACTCGACGAGCACCGCGCGTTTGGCGGTGGGGAAGAGCTGGCCGGCGCGGGCGAGGAACTCGTCGCCGGCGATGTCGGGCATCCACTGGTCGGCGAGGATGAGGGCCACCTCCTCGCCGGCCGCCTTCAAGTCCCTAAGCATTTTCATGCCCCACATCGCCGACGTCTCGCAAATCACCCGGTACTCGACACCGTAGCGCCTGCGGAGCCCGTATTCGATCCTGGGGAAGGACTCGGCCCCGGCGTCGACGGCGAAGATCACCGGCTTGGACGCATCCGGCTCGGACGGCACATCCCGAGCCGGATCGTAGGCGCGATTCGTGCCATGCTCATCAGTCGCCATGCGGGCTCATCACCCCTTTCTCACTCGGTGGGTTTGGCGGTCGAAACGCCTCTCGGGGCGCGAACCCGCAGTGTCGACGCCCCCCGACTTCGAACCTGCATACCGGGAAAGGAGAAATCGAAGACCATAAACCGTGGCGTACACCAGCATGTCCTCCTTACCGCTCTGAATACGCAACAGAGTAGCTTAATCGACCGAGGAGACCAACACATCACCAAAATTGACCATTTCTGCGGCTGCCTGTGCAGGTACCCCCAGGTTCCGCAGCCCCGGTGAGCCTCGCTCAGTGCGGGTAGGACGGCGATCCGGTGTTTGCTTCTATCGCGACGTGGAGCGGCTCGACTAGCGACGGGGGATCCGACCTCCGAACCACGACCTCCGGTGTGCCGTGCCACCCGGCGCACCCGCGCAACGCACCGCAGAGCCCAAAGACGAGATCTTCGGTCACCGATACACCCGGCTCGAGGTGCAGCGCCCTGACCTCGAAGAGCCCCTGTTTACGGTGAGCCTTCGCGTCGAGCCTGCCCACCAGCGCGCCGTGGTGCACTATGGGCAGAGAGTAGTACCCGTACCGGCGGCGGGCCGCCGGGGTGTAGACCTCTATCTTGTAATCGAAGCCGAAGAGCTCCAGAGCTCGCGCCCGGTCCCAGACCACCGGGTCGAACGGGGAGAGCAGGGTCGTCAAAGAAGGCCGCAGCTCGCCCGAGGCGGCAGCCTCCGCGAGCCCCGCGTTCTCCTGGTGAACGTAGGCGGGCTCGTCCTCGATCCGGGCGCGCAGAAGAGCGCCTTCTGCGGCGAGCTCGTCGAGTAGATCTGCGACCCCCTTCTTCGGCGTGCGGAAGTAGTCTGGCACCCAGCGGGCCACGGCCACGCCGAGCGCCCGCACCGCCTTGAGGGCGAGAGATCGCCGCACCTCCTCGTAGGATGGCGCGAGGGCGTCCTCCCAGCCGGGCAGAGCGCGCTCCAGCACGCGCTCGCGCAGGTCGTAGACGCGGTGAAAGTTCGGGTCGCGGTGCGAGATCATGAACTCCCCCGCAGCGAACAGGTGCTCCAGCGCCCGCTTCTCGGGCTTCCACTCCCACCATCCACCCGCCCGTCCGTCGGCGCGCGCGAACTCGGCGGAGCGGACCGGACCTCCCTGCCTGACGCGTTCCAGCACGCGCCGGACCTCCTCTGGGTGGGCCGTAAACCAGGCACGGGACTTCTCCCCGCCGTCCAGCATGAAACGCCGGTAGAGACCGTAGTCCTCGATCGGGATGAAGCACGCCGCGTGCGACCAGTACTCGAAGAGCGCCCCCTCCGCAAGCAGATCGTCGAGCCACCGGGGCTCGTAAGAGCCGAGCCTGCTCCAGAGCACCAGGTAAGGGCTGCGCGCGACGACGGCTATGGAGTCGATCTGGAGCACCCCCATCTTCCGTATGGACTCCAGTACGTCGCCCTTCGTCGCGGGGCGCTGCGGCGGGGAACTCAGGCCCTGCGCCGCCAGCAGGAGCGCACGCGCTGCCGCTAGCGAGAACCTCACCGGCCCTCCCTTGAAAGCCCTCCTGCGTCCGTGCTGGTTCGCACCCGTCCCACCCCCCGCCGACCGTCAACGACCGTCTAGTTATACGGGAGCAACCACGATCTAACCAGAGTGCGTCCGAGCCAGCCCGTAGGGCGCAGCCGTACAAGTCCTTCATGCGAGACGTCATGCTTACGGAGCG
>JARDZQ010000028.1 GCA_029240775.1 Rubrobacteraceae bacterium
GTCCCCGCAAGCCGGGGATGAGCCGCGACGACCTCCTCAAGACCAACCAGAACATCGTCTGGAGCGTAACCGAGGAGGTGGTCAAATACTCGCCGGAGACGATCCTGGTGATGGTCGCGAACCCGCTCGACGCGATGTGCCACGTGGCGATGGAGGTCAGCGGGTTCCCGCGCGAGCGGGTCGTCGGGATGGCCGGCATCCTCGACACCGCTCGCTACAGGACGTTTATCGCCCAGGAGCTGGGCGTCTCCGTCCGGGACGTCTTCGCGGTGGTGCTCGGCGGGCACGGCGACACGATGGTCCCGCTGCCGAGCATGGCGACCGTCGCCGGCGTGGCGATCACAGAGCTGATGCCCGAGGACCGCGTGGAGGCCATCGTAGACCGCACCCGCAACGGCGGTGCCGAGATCGTAGGCCTCCTGCAGAGCGGTAGCGCCTACTACGCACCGTCCGCAGCCGCTGTAGAGATGGTGGACTCCATCCTCCTCGACCAGAAGCGCGTTCTCCCCTGCGCCGCCTACCTGCAAGGCGAGTACGGCATAGATGAACTGTTCGTCGGCGTGCCGGTGAAGCTCGGCGCTTCGGGCGTCGAGGAGATCATCGAGCTCGACCTGCAGCAAGACGAGCTCGATGATCTCAAGAATAGCGCCGGAGCGGTCCGCGAGTTGGTCGAGGTGTTGCACGGCTAGTCAGCCGAGCAATTCAGCCGGGAGAACCAAGGGCCGGGGCGATCTCACCGTCCCGGTCGTATTGTTCCAGGCCTCCGGCACGTCGACGTCGGCGTCCCCAACCCTGCCCCCAACCGTCTACCCCGTGTTGTGCAGGCCCCAGAGCTTGCCATAGCTCGGGTCGTTGGGGGTGACGGAGGCGTAGATCAGGACGTTCTGCTCGGCGTACTTGACGACGGGCGAAGCCTCGTAGCGCCTGGCGGCCCCGGCCACCCCGAGATCCCACGGCAAATCTACGTGGTTGACGTCGCTCTGCGGGAGGTCTTCTCCGTGCGCGCGTCGGTTTGACGGTTGAGGGCGACGAGGTCGGCCTGCGTGGCGTCCTCCTCGAGCCCGACTATTACCTCTCCAGGGACGAGCTCCCTTGAGCGACGAAACAGACTAGAGCCGCCAAGAGGGCGCAAGCTATGAAGCCCATCCTCTGACCTGACGACATGCCAGATCCCCCGGAAAGTGGTCTCCGAGCACAGTATGCCTATACTATTTATCGGACGGACTGCTCAGGAGCTTCCCGCAGCCCCCTTATAGTTCGCATCGTTTCTAGGCGGGTCTGTACTCTCCGAAGACCCCGCGCAGGACGTCGGAGACCTCGCCCACGGTGGCAAGGCTGGCTAGCGCCTCCCTTACAGGATAGAGGAGGTTATCCGAGCCTTCGGCGGCGGACCTCACCCGCTGCAGGGCGCGCTCGACGGCGGCGTTGTCCCTGCTCTCCCTGAGACCAACAAGCCTTTCGAACTGGCGGTCGCGGATCGACTCGTCCACGACGTGCAGCTCCATGTCGGGGTCGCCGGCCGCGCCCGCGTAGCGGTTCATGCCCACGATCACGCGCTCCCCCCTCTCCACCTCGCGCTGGTAGCGGAAGGCGGAGTCCTCGATCTCGCGCTGCATAAAGCGCTCCTCGACGGCGCGAACGCTGCCGCCCAACGCGTCGATGTGCCTGATGTACTCCCAGGCCTCCTCCTCGACTGCGTCGGTGAGGGACTCTACGTAGTAGGAGCCGGCAAGGGGGTCGGCCGTGTCGGTAACCCCAGTCTCGTGGACCAGGATCTGCTGGGTACGGAGGGCTATCCTCGCGCTCCGCTCGGTAGGGAGCGCCAGAGCTTCATCAAAAGCATTGGTATGCAGGCTCTGGGTGCCGCCCATGACGGCCGAGAGAGCCTGCACCGTCGTGCGGACTATGTTGTTCTCGGCCTGCTGAGCGGTGAGCGAGGAGCCCGCTGTCTGGGTGTGGAAGCGGAGCTTCAGGCTTCTCTCGTCGGTCGCGCCGAAGCGGTCTCTCATGATCGTCGCCCACATCCTGCGCGCCGCCCGGTACTTGGCGACCTCCTGGAACAGGTCGTTGTGGGCGTTGAAGAAAAAGGAGAGGCGGGGGGCGAAGTGGTCAACCTCGAGCCCGGCGTCGAGCGCCGCCTCGACGTAGGCTATGGCGTTGGAGAGGGTAAAGGCAAGCTCCTGGACCGCGGTCGAGCCGGCCTCGCGGATGTGGTAACCGCTGATAGAGATCGTGTTCCACCGTGGAAGCTCTCTGGCGCAGTAGGCGAAGGTGTCCGTGGTTATCCTCATGGAGGGTTTGGGCGGGTAGATATAGGTCCCGCGCGCCAGATACTCTTTGAGGATGTCGTTCTGGGTCGTGCCGGTCACGTCCTCATTGCTCACGCCCTGCTCCTCGGCCACCAGAGCGTAGAGGAGCAGGAGGATGGAAGCCGTGGCATTGATCGTCATCGAGGTCGAGACGTCACCCAGCGGGATACCGTCGAAGAGGTCGCGCATGTCGAGCAGCGAGTCTATAGCGACCCCGACCTTGCCGACCTCGCCTAAAGCCAGCTGGTGGTCGGAGTCGCGGCCCATCTGCGTGGGGAGGTCGAAGGCGACCGAGAGCCCGGTCTGGCCGTTGTTGATGAGGTACTTGAAGCGGGCGTTGGTCTCTCTGGCGGTCCCGAAACCCGCGTACTGGCGCATGGTCCACGGCCTACCGCGGTACATCGAGGGGTACGGGCCCCGCGTGTACGGATACTCTCCCGGGTCCCCGAGCCTCTCGGCGTAGTCGAAGTCCTCCCCCAGGTCGTCGGGCCTGTAGACCGGCTTGACCTCGATCCCGGACTCCGTACGGCGCTCGTCTACGTCCATGGCACCTCTCTCATCGACCCCTGTCCGGCAATTCTACTAGCTCGGTGAGGACGCCGAATGCGCCCTTGGGGTGGAGGAAGGCCGTCAGGGCGCCCCTTGCCCCCACCTTCGGCTCGGAGTCCACGAGCTCGACGCCGTGCTTCTTCAGCTCGGCGAGGGTGGCTTCGATGTCCCCGACCTCGAAAGCGACGTGGTGGAAGCCCTCGCCGCGCTTGGCGAGGAACCTCCCGACCGGGGAGTCGGGGTGCGTGGGCTCTATCAGCTCTATCATCGAGTCGCCCACCCGGAACATCCTCGCCACTATGCCCTGCTCTTCGACGGTCTCCGACGCGCCGGGCTCTACGCCAAAGCTCACTCTGTAAAAGTCGGATGCGGCCTCGACGCTCTCGACCGCGTAGCCCAGGTTATTGATTCTCTCGAGCATGCTCTCCTTCCGCTTGGGACGCACAGATTGTAGCCAAGGCGAAAGACTTGGGGAGTCAGATAGAATCAGACGCGAAGGCTAGGAGGAGGGTAGTGGCGATGGCGAAGGGCGTGATGGCCAGGATCGCGGAGCTTAACAAGGAGCGGGAGCGGCTGCTCGCCCGCGAGGCTACGCACCACGCAAGCCGTGAGGATCAGGAGCGCCTCAGGCAGATAGACCATGATTTGCAGGTCCTGTGGGACCTCAGGCGCCGCGAGCTGGCCGGCGAGAGGGTAGACCTCGACGAGGACTACCTCGACAGCTACGACGTCGACCCCGGTGACGACGCCCCGGACCAGTACCGGTAAGCTCTAGAAACCGAGCCGGGTGTTGATGTCTGCCCACTCAGCTGCTGAGGAGGCACGACTGATGATCTTCTTCAGCTCCAACAGGTCGTCTTCCGAGAAGATGGGTCTGCGAGCGTCGGCTACGAAGTTGAGGACGCGCCCGTCGGAGTAGCGGACGATCACCCTGCTGATACCGCCCTGCGAGCCGGCAGGCCTGCTCATGCCCCGGTGCCTCTCTATACCGTGCACGGTCAGTCCCTCTGAGAGTTGCGGACGCTGTGGGCGATGGAGTCAAGGTAGACGCCCATCATGTGCAGGTCGTAGGACTCGAACTCACCGCGAAGGCGGGGCCGGAAGACGTCCTGATCACCATTCTCGAACTCGATGACGATCTCGCGTATGCCGTAGGGGTCCATGCCACCTGCCATGTCGAGCGGGCTGCCGCGCCACTCCCTGTCTCTTCCCTCCAACCGAAGCTCCCTTCCGTCTCGCGTCCGGCCAATCTTACCAGCTACAGCGGGGCTACCGCGACGAGCAGTGGCGCGAGGAGCAGGGCCGGCAACATGTTCGCCACCCTGATGTCCCTGAGCTCCAGGAGGCCAAGTCCGAGGCCCAGGAGCAGCACGCCGCCCGTCGAGGTCATCGCAAGGATCATGGGCTCGTTCATGAAGGTCCCGAAGAGCGCCCCGGCGAGCGTCAGCGCACCCTGCACCACGAGGACCGACCCAGCCGAGAGCAGCACACCCCACCCGAGCACCGAAGCGAACGAGAGCGAGGCGACGAAGTCCAGCGCGCTCTTGAGGGCCAGCAGGTCGTAGTCGCCCGAGATCCCGTCCTGCAAGGAGCCCAGGATCGTGAGCGGTCCCACGCAGAAAAGGAGGCTGGTAGTGACAAACGCACGGCTTACCGGGCTCCCGCCTTTCGAGAAGCGCCGCTCTAGGGCGTCTCCGAAGCGCTTGAGGCGTCCGTCCAAGTCCAGGAACTCCCCGACCACCAGGCCCAAGATCACACTGACCAGTGGGACGAGCGGGTTCTCGAAGCGTAAGAAGCTCTGGATGCCGACGAGGAGGGTCACCAGACCGATGGCGTGCATGGCCGTCTCCCGCATCCCCTCCGACAGCCGCGCACCGACCAGCGTGCCTACGCCAGCCCCGACCAGCACCGCGACGACGTTGATCGCTGTACCGACTCCGATCACAGGGGTCAGTGTAGGTCACGATGGTGAAGCGCGCTCTAGCCGCGCGAGGCGACCCGCTAAGGGGTCGCCGAAGCAGTGGTCTGGCTGTGCTCGGAGGCGGCTTCTTTCGTCACGGGCGACACTATGGCTGTCGACGGGGGCTTCATCGCCCGCTAGATAAGGATTAGAAGGCATCCTCGCGACTCTGAGGGCCTTCCGCCTGCATGAGCATTCTGCCGAACTTCCGAGATTCGGCACTCCAAATGATCGGTGAATAGCCGCCCCCTTGAGTTGCTTCGGGATGATTGATACAATCGTCATACGGGCGATGGGTCCCGCCCTCCGCTCTTGGAGTAGCGGAAAACCGGCCGTACCGACGGCCTGATGGCTCCTGACCGCACTGTAGTAGCGCGGTGAGGAGAGAACTCCCTCACCGCCCAAGGGAAGGGAGATCCCATGAACCTCACCCGGCTGGCGCACCACCATCATCCGCGCCCCCCGCACCACGAACTGCGCCAGAAGAGCGTCTTCGACTCCGGGGACCGCCACATCGGTCAGCTCGAGAACCTCTACGTAGACGACGACAGGAACCTGCACTTTGTGGATGTCGTCATGAGCGGTTTCTTGGGCTTCGGGAAGAAGCACCACCTTGTTCCGGTCGAGGCCATAGCCGAGGAGTCTCCGGGAGCGGTCACCCTGACGGTAGATCAGCAGACCGTAGAGAGCGCCCCGACGTTGTCCAACCCGCACGACGCGCCAGACGACGATCTACAGCGCGCAGCCCGCGAGCACTGCGGCTTGGGAGCAGTCCATTCTGAACCGTGACCGTCCGAGAACAGCCCCTCTAGGCACTCGGGAGAATAGGTACCAGGTGCAGGCCCGCGCGCACCAGTAACACTCCGGCGAGCCCCTTGGTAGCCTCCGCCAGGTCGCGCAGCGCGTACGCCACCGAGTCGAGCGCCCGACAGAGTTCTGCTCCGGACCGTCGGTGCCGACGATCACCTTGTCGCCGCCTAGCTCGTGGATGAGCCGCGCGTTCGCCGCGTTGGTCCGCAGGCTCGGCAGCCGGGCGTCCGGCGAATCAAAGCACGCAATCTCCGGCTGCGTGCTGGCGACGCGAAGACCGTAGGACTCGAAGAGGTCCCGCATCTGCTCTACGGAGTGGCCGTCGTCGAGCCAGTCCCTGACGGGGTTCAGGTGCGGTTCGGCGTTACGGAACCCGGCGGCTGCATGCGCCTCAAACGCCTCTTCCAGGTTGCGGTGCGAGGTGCACTGCGAGTTGATGCCGAGCTGTTCGGCTCTCGTGTCGTTCGACGACCTCCTGCATCTGCGTTCCCCTCCGTTCTCTCGCGCAGCTAGAAGAGCCACTCATGGTCGGGGTCGTTCTTGAACCTCCACTCGCGTATGGGGAGCCAGCTGGCTTCTTGTACGCATGAGATGTGACGGACCCTCTAGGCTCCGGCTTACGAGCCCTCGTCCGACACGGCGATGATCATGGTGGCCAGGCCCCTAAGAACTAGCGGCATAGCCGGAGCGCGGCGGGGGAGCCTCTGTATAATTCGCATCGTCGTGGCGGGCTGCGTTGGGAGTCTGGGGCTTGGATCTCTACGAATATCAGGGTAAGGAACTGCTGAGGAAACACGGTGTCGAGACGCTGGAAGGCATCGTCGCCGAGACCGCAGAGGAGGCACGCCAGGCGGCGGAGAGGTTCGGCGGTACCGTCGCCGTCAAGGCGCAGGTCCTGACCGGAGGGCGTGGCAAGGCCGGCGGGATAAAAGTCGTCCACAGCCCCGAGGAAGCGGAGTCTGCCGCGCAGCAGATTCTCGGGATGGACATAAGGGGCCATACCGTCCGGCGCGTGCTCATCGAGGCCGGGGCCGACATAGAGACGGAGATGTATCTCTCGGTCACGGTGGACAGAGCCGCGAAGAAGCCCCTCATCCTGTTCTCCACCGAGGGCGGCGTAGACATCGAGGAGGTCGCCGAGACGAACCCCGAGGCCATCGTGCGCCTGCACGCCGACCCGCTCCTCGGGCTCCTCCCCTACCAGGTGCGCGAGATCATCTTCTCCGCCGGCCTCGAGGGTGACGCCGCCAAGGGCGTCGGCAAGGTGCTCAACAATCTGTACAAAGCCTTCGAGGAGCTCGACGCGAGCCTGGTGGAGATCAACCCGCTCGTCGTCACGGGCGACGGAAGGGTGCTGGCGCTCGACGCAAAGGTCACGGTGGACAACTCGAGCCTGTACAGGCACCCGGACATAGCGGAGCTGCACGACGTGGAGGCGGCCGACCCGCAGGAGCAGCGGGCGCAGGAGGCGGACCTCCAGTACGTCAAGCTCGACGGCGACGTCGGTATTCTGGGGAACGGGGCCGGGCTCGTCATGAGCACGCTCGACGTTGTAGCGCAGGCCGGGGGCGAGCCGGCCAACTTCTGCGACGTTGGGGGCGGGGCGGACGCCGAGAAGATCTCCACCGCGCTCGACATCGTTACCTCTAACGAGCAGGTAAAGAGCGTGCTCTTCAACATCTTCGGCGGGATCACGCGGGGCGACGAGGTGGCCCGGGGTCTCCTCTCGGCCATAGATCGCACCGGGATAGACCTCCCCATAGTCGTCCGGCTCGACGGGACCAACGCCGAGGAGGGACGCCAGATCCTCGCGGAGAACACCCCGGAGAACGTCGTGACCGAGGAGACGATGCTCGAGGCGGCGAGGAGAGCCGTCGAGCTCGCGCGGGACGGAGGACGGTAATGGCGATACTCGTAGACGAAGGCACGCGCCTACTGGTCCAGGGCATAACCGGCCGGGAGGGCGCCTTCCATACCGGGCGGATGCTCGAGAGCGGCACCAACGTCGTTGCCGGGGTGACGCCGGGCAAGGGCGGACAGGACTACGAGGGCGTGCCGGTCTTCAACACGGTGGAACAGGCCGTCGGGGAGACGCGGGCGAACGCGAGTGTCATCTTCGTCCCCCCGCCTTTCGCCGCCGACGCCATCTTCGAGTCGCTGGACGGCGGCATGAGTACTGTGTGCTGCATAACCGAGGGCATCCCGGTACACGACATGATGCGGGTGACGGATTACCTGCAGACGAAGGACGCGACGCTCATCGGCCCCAACTGCCCCGGCGTCCTCTCGCCGGAGAAGGCGAACGTCTCCATCATGCCGCGCGACATCTTCACGCCCGGCAACGTAGGCGTCGTAAGCCGTAGCGGCACGCTCACCTACCAGATAGTCAACGAGCTCACGCAGCGTGGGATCGGGCAGAGCACGGCGGTAGGCATCGGCGGCGACCCCATCATCGGGACCAACTTTATCGAGATCCTCGCCAAGTTCGAAGCCGACCCTGAGACGGATTGTGTTGTTATGATCGGGGAGATCGGGGGCAATGCCGAGCAGCTCGCCGCCGAGTACGTGCAGCGTGAGATGAGCACCCCGGTCGTCGCCTACATCGCAGGCTTCACCGCCCCCGAGGGCAAGACGATGGGCCACGCGGGCGCCATAGTCTCCGGCGGGGAGAGCACCGCGGAGGCGAAGAGCGAGGCTCTGAGAAGAGCTGGCATCAGGGCCGCGACGAACCCCTCGGAGGTCGCCGACCTGGTAGCAGAGGCGCTCGGGTAGCGCGAGTTCGGGGGATCCTACGGGCGGCCGACCGCGCGAGGGGCACCGATGGCCGACGTGAGAGGTCTGTCCGGAAGTCCCGGTGACCGGTTCAGGCGCTGGTTGCTCGAGCAACGCGTCGAAGAGGTCAAGGGGCCTGAGGCCAGGGAGGGCGAAGAGCAGCACGCGTGGTGGCAGGTCGTGTGCCTCACCGGCGTGGACTACTTCTCCACTCTGGGCTACATCCCCGGGATAGCAGCGCTAGCTGCCGGGGCGCTCTCGCCCGTTGCCACCTTCCTCATCGTGCTCCTCACGCTCTGCGGGATGCTGCCTATGTACAGGCGCGTCGCCGAGCAGAGCCCTCGCGGGCAGGGCTCGATCGCGATGCTCGAGGACCTGCTCTCGTTCTGGAAGGGCAAGGTGCTCGTCCTGATCCTGCTCGGGTTCGTGGCGACCGCGTGGGTCTTGACGATCACCCTATCGGCCGCAGACGCCACGGCCCACATCGTCGAGAACCCTCTCGTACCGGAATACTTTCACGACAAGAGGGTCATCGTCACCCTCGTGTTGCTGGCGGTACTGGGTGCCATCTTCCTCAGGGGGTTCAGGGAGGCCATCGGGATCGCGGTGCTCGTCGTCATCTCCTACCTCCTGCTCAACCTCGTCGTCGTTGCGTTCGGTTTCTACGTCATGGCGACCGACCCGCAGACGATCGAGGACTGGCGCAGCTCGCTCTTCACGAGCTACGGCAGTCCTCTGGCGATGCTCGGGGTCTCATTGCTCGTGTTCCCGCGGCTCGCCCTCGGCCTCTCCGGGTTCGAGACCGGCGTGGGGCTGATGCCGCTGGTGCGCGGAGATCCCGACGACGACCCCGAGCGTCCTGCGGGCCGCATCCGCAACACGCGCAAGATGCTCACCCTCGCCGCCATCACCATGAGCTTCTACCTGATCACGACCAGCTTCGTCACGGCACTCCTGATCCCGCACGAGGAGTTCGATGAGGGCGGCAGCGCCAACGGGCGTGCGCTCGCCTACGTGGCGCACCGGTACCTGGGCGAAGCGTTCGGCACGGCCTACGACCTCTCGACGATCACCATCCTGTGGTTCGCGGGTGCGTCGGCGATGGCCGGGCTCCTGAACATCGTGCCGCGTTACCTGCCGCGCTACGGCATGGCGCCCGAGTGGGGCAGGGCTATTCGACCCCTCGTGCTCGTCTACACCGCGGTCGCCTTCACCGTCACCATCGTCTTCGGCGCCGGCGTCGACGCGCAGGCCGGCGCCTACGCGACCGGGGTGCTGGCGATGATGACCTCCGCGGCCTTCGCCGTGACCCTCTCTTCGTACCGCAGGGGGTCGAGCGGCGGGGCATTCGCGTTCGGCCTGGTAACCGCCGTGTTCGTCTACGCGCTGGTCGCGAACGAGGTTCAGAGGCCCGACGGGCTCATGATCTCCGCTTTCTTCGTGGTCGCGATCGTCTCCACGTCGCTCGTCTCGCGCATCTACCGCTCGACGGAGCTCAGACAGGAGCGGATAGAGATAGACGAGACGGCCCGGCGCTTCATAGATGAGGCGGCGCGGCAGGGCGACATCCACATCGTCGCCCACCGGCGCCGCACGGGCAACGTCCCTGAGGAGTATGCCCACAAGGAGAGGGAGCAACGCGAGGACAACCACATCCCGCTTGGGGAGCCGATCCTCTTTCTCGAGGTGGACGTGGAGGACGCCTCGGAGTTCGAGGACGTACTGGAGGTGAGGGGTGTTGAGGTCGGTGGCCACAAGGTTCTACGCGCCGTGAGCTCTGTGGTCCCCAACGCCATCGCGGCCCTCTTGCTCCACCTGCGCGACTCGACCGGCAGGACCCCTCACTGCTACTTCGGCTGGACCGAGGGGAACCCCATCGTCTACCTGTTTCGGTTCCTGCTCTTCGGCGAGGGCGATACCGCTCCCGTCACCCACGAGGTCCTCAGGGAGGCGGAGCCAGACGCAAAGCGGCGCCCCG
>JARDZQ010000457.1 GCA_029240775.1 Rubrobacteraceae bacterium
TCCGCCGACGGCGATCCAGACCGGCAGCGGGTCCTGGACCGGGCGCGGATAGACCCCGGTGTCGTCGAGCGGTGCGCGGTGTCTGCCCGACCACGTGACGCGCTCGGACTCGCGCAGCTTCAGCAGCAGCTCGAGCTTCTCGGCGAACAGCTCGTCGTAGTCGCCAAGGTCGTAGCCGAACAGTGGGAACGACTCGATAAACGAGCCGCGTCCGGCCATGATCTCGGCGCGCCCCTCCGACAGGAGGTCGAGCGTCGCGAAGTCCTGAAAGACGCGGACTGGGTCGTCCGAGCTGAGCACGGTGACCGCGCTCGTCAGGCGGATCTGTCTTGTGCGCTCCGCGGCCGCGGCGAGCACGACCGCCGGCGCGGAGACAGCGTAGTCCGGACGGTGGTGCTCGCCGACGCCGAAGACGTCCAGGCCGACCTGGTCAGCCAGCTCGATCTCTTCGAGGAGGTCGCGCAGCCGCCGGGCCGGTTCGATCTCGGGTCCGACGTCGGCGAAGGTGTAAAGGCCAAGTTCCATCATCAGTTCCTTTTGGGTCAAGCCCGTTGCACGCAGACGTCTGGGGACGGTTTTAGCGCGTGGAGTAGGCTGCGCTCAAGAAGAGCCCTGGCCTCTGCCAATTTGTCTGGTCGTGGGGTGATCGAGACCCCACCA
The DNA here is from genome assembly GCA_029240775.1 of Rubrobacteraceae bacterium. Taxonomy (GTDB): domain Bacteria; phylum Actinomycetota; class Rubrobacteria; order Rubrobacterales; family Rubrobacteraceae; genus JALYGY01. The sequence goes on from JARDZQ010000457.1 coordinate 661, forward strand.
CACGTTATCACGAGTTTTTCGCAGATGCGGTGCTCGGAGGCCTCCAGTACGCAAACTGCACATGTTTTTTGGGAACTGCGCATTCCTATCGTGGAGCCGAGGGGATTCGAACCCCTGACCTCCGGCGGGCAAATGCGGCTCCATAATGTCGTGGTTGTTCGCCGATGTTCCGAAACTCCTGCAAATAAGCATATTCACTCTTTCAGGCTATCGTGCATGTTCGCCGTTGTTCGTGTGGGTTGGTGTCAAATTGGTGTCAGGTCGGAGGCGCATCCAATACAACAGCGAGGCTCTACATAGAGGTCTTCATCGGCACTTTGGCGCTCTTTCTCAAGCGTGTTTAAGACCTCCCTCGAATCGCCGCCACCCAACTTCGCTACCTCGCACCCTCTTGACCCTGCTCACCCAACGGCGTGGAAGGTAGATTCTACGAACATCGCGAGTTCTCTGAAATCCGGATCAACACTGTGGAGTACTTCCCTTACCCCTCGCACAGACGACCAGCGCTTACGCAGACTAGCGACAACACGTTCCCGCGACTCAGTTTAGGTACTTGTGAACCATTTGTATGGCAATGGAGCCTTCGCCCACCGCCGAAGCCACCCGCTTGACCGACCCATATCTCACGTCCCCGGCCGCAAACACGCCAGGAACGCTGGTCTCCAAGAGCATCGGCGGACGCTCCAGAGGCCATCCCTCGGGAGGCCCTCCGTCGCGCAGGAGATCGCTACCGGTGATGATGTAGCCCGTCGCGTCTCGCACTATCTTCTCCGGCAGCCACCCGGTGTGCGGACGGGCCCCTATGAGCACGAACAATGCCACCGCGGGAGCCGTCTCCGTAAGCCCCGAGGCGCGATCCTTAAGTACGAGGTGCTCGAGACGTCCCTGCCCACCGCCCTCTATCACCTGGGTATTCAAGCGAACCAGTATGTTCTCGGTAGCCTCTATCTCCTCGATTAGGTACTGGGACATGTCGGCGGCGAGAGACTCGCCAAGCACCAGCAGCGTAACGCGGCTGGCGTGTTTGGAGAGGTGCCTTGCCGCCTGCCCGGCAGAGTTCCCGCCTCCCACCACGTAGACTTCCTGTCCCTTCATGCCATGGGCCTGGGTATCCGCAGCCCCGTAGAACACGCCCGCTCCCTGCAAAGCCTCCAGGCTGGGGGCGCCCAGTCGGCGGTAGGAGGCTCCGGTGGCGACGATCGCCGCTCGACCCGCAACCTCGGTGCCGTCTGAGAGACTTACAACCAACCGTTCCCCTCTTTGGTGCAAAGCGGTTGCTTGGCGGGCGAGGCGGAACGAAGCACCGAACAGCCATGCTTGTTGGTAAGCCTGCCAGGCCAGCTCCGAGCCACTGATTCCCCGTGAGAAACCGAGGTAGTTGCGTATCAGGGAGCTGGTGCCCGCCTGTCCGCCGAAGGTCTCCTTTTCTACGACCACCGTGCGAAGCCCCTCGGAGGCGCCATAGACCGCTGCAGCTAGGCCGGCAGGTCCTGCCCCGATGATCACGAGGTCAAAGTTCCGCACATCCGGCAGGGTGTTCAATCCAAACGGGGAGCTCATCTCGAATGCGTCGGCCATCTCGGCGTTGGAAGGGTCGACGAGCACTTGCCGGTCGAACACGATCACAACGGGGAGCCGCGCCGAAGTCTTATCCACGCCGGCGAGGAGCTCTCGCCCCTCCTCCGACTCCGCCGGATAGAACGCGTACGGGACTACGCTACGATTAAGTATGTCCTGTAGCTCGTGAGATCGCGCTGACCACGGCTCACCGACTATGCGCACCGCCACTGATGCGGGGCGGTAGTCCCTCGCCCATTCCTCCAGGAAATGTGCGATGTCACTGTGGAACTCCTCGTCCGGAGACCGCTCTGGCTTGGGCACATAGGAGTCGATCTGCCCGAGGGCCATCGCTTGAAGGATAGGTTCTCGGGTAGTCCTGTTGCCCCGCTCGAACAGGAGCGCCCGCTTTGCACCGGGATAAAGCTGACGAGTATGGGTCAGGAACTCTACGCCCGTCATGCCGGGCATCCACTGGTCGGCTAGCACGACTGCAACCGCTTCGCCAGCTGCCCTGAG
>JARDZQ010000458.1 GCA_029240775.1 Rubrobacteraceae bacterium
GGATGAAGATGCAGCGGCCTGCATAGTCTGTACGCACTGATAATCAGTACCACACAATCAGGAACTCCTATCAATTCATCGCGGATTCATCGCTACCGGGTAGGGTGCAGACCGGGCGGGGCCTTCTAACCCCTGATCCTTTCGGGCCCCGCCCCCGCCCCCCTAGCCTAAAATTGGACCCGCGAACGCGCGTTAGTGTACTAGATGGTGTAAAGCGGGCCGGGGATTCTCCCAACCTTTACCTTCACTTCCGTGTTTGTCCTTCAAAGAGACGATTTTCGAAGCGGAGGAGGAGGGATTCGAACCCTCGATACCCCGTTAAGAGGTATAACACCTTAGCAGGGTGCCGCCTTCAACCACTCGGCCACTCCTCCGTGAGCCGTGGATTATACCAGAAGGGAGAGACGGATTGATCTCTTAGGCGTCGTCCCGGATCTCTTCGACGGTCTCGTCGTCCAGGATGTCCGGCTTCTCGTTAGCTGACTTGGCGTCAAGGATCTGTTTGCCCGAGATCTCCTCCTTCATCCGCACCAGGGTCGCGTTCAGCGTGGCGCCGAAGAGGATGGTCAGCGAGGAGATGTAGAGGTAGAGCAGGAGCACTATGACGGCCCCGATCGAGCCGTAGGTCTTGTTGTAGGAGCCGAAGTTCGAGACGTAGAAGTTGAAGGCCACGCTCGCGAGGACCCAGAGCAGCACACCGATCAGGCCTCCGGGCGTGATCCAGCGGAACGGCTGGTCTACGTCGGGGGCGAAGTAGTAGAGCAGGGCGACCGTGAAGATCATGAAGAAGAGCGCCGCAGGCCAGCGCACGATGTCCCACACCAGCAGGAAGGTCTCCTCGAGCCCGAACACGTTGGCGATGGCCGTACCGATCTGGGGCCCGAGCACCAGAAGCAGGACCCCGATCAGGACGAGGACGGAGAGCCCGAGCATCATGAGGATCGCGATGCCCCGAACCTTCCAGAAGGGGCGCGTCTCCTGCACGTCGTAGGCCCTGTTCAGGGCGTTAATGAGGGCTGCGAAGGCGCCGGAGGCGGCCCAGATCGTGAACAGGATACCGAAGGTGAAGAGCCCCGGCGCCTCGGCTTTGCCGCTGATGATGTTGGCGGTGAATTCTCTTATGATCTCGTAGGCCTGCTCCGGCATGACCCGCTGGAAGTAGGCGAGGACCTCCGAGGCGAGCTCTTCGCTCCCGAAGGTGCCAAGGAGGGAGACGAGCACGAGGATGAACGGGAAGAGTGCCAGGATGAGGTAGTAGGCGAGCTGCGCCGCGATCCCGAGCGCGTCGTCGCGCTGGAACTCCTGCACGGTGGCCTTGAGCGCCCGGAAGCTTGTCAGGTCCCTGAGGTCATGCAGGAAGGTCTTGAGCGAACCACTCGCAGGCCGCCTCGCGACGGCTCGCAGTTCTTCCTTCGAAAGATCCGGCTCCACCCAGCCTCCCTCCGGCACGTTACATTATTTTAACGCAACACGAGTTACTGGTGTCTGCGGTCGCTACATATCCGCGCTTCGTCGAGCTCATCCGAAAGACAGGAGCGGGCGTATACCCTTTCGTATGGCGGTAGTCGTTCATAGAGGAGTTGTTCGTCCCCTGTTCGCGCGAGCGGGTGGGGTAGGGGATATCATTCGGGGGGATGGCTGGGAGAGGCTCAGAGTGAACGACGTCTCGGACGAGGTCCTGGTCGGGCGGGTGGCCCGGTCCGGGGACGAGCGCGCGATGTCCGTGCTCTACGACCGCTACGCGGGCCTCATCTACGGGGCGGGGGTGCGCTATCTCGGGGACAGGGCGCTCGCCGAGGACCTCGTGCAGGACGTGTTCACCGCGGTGTGGCGCAACGCCTCGAGCTTCGACCCTTCCCGGGCACGCTTCGCGACGTGGGTCTATAGGATCACGCGCAACAGGGCGACGGACCTAATCCGGCGCCGCCGAGCCAGGGTTCGCACCGTGGGCGGTGATTCGCCACTCGAGCCGGGCGAGGAGGACGCAACCGCCGAGCTCTCGCGCAGCTTCGACCTGGCTTCGGCCCTCTCGCGCCTCTCGCCGGTGCACCGCGAGGTGCTCACCCTCGCGTACTTCGAGGGGCTGTCGCAGAGCGAGATCTCCCGCCGCACCAGCAGGCCTCTGGGGACGGTCAAGAGCCGCACGAGCGCCGCGCTGCGCGCGCTGCGCGAGACCATGCTGGAGGAGGAGAACGGGTGAGGGGCGGATGAGAGGGCACCCGGAGCTCAGAGACCTCCTCGGGCCGTACGTGATGGGCGCCCTTGAGCCGGACGAAGAGCGTGAGGTCGAGGATCACCTCGAAGCCTGCCCGGAGTGCAGGGTCGAGGTCCGCGACCTCCGCCTCGCCCACGAACGCCTGACGGATCTTGCGAGCATGGAGGAAACGCCGCCGCGGGAGCTCAAGGGACGCGTTCTGACGGGCATGCCGCACCGCGAGACGCGCCGGGTCCAGCTCGTAGCGGCCGCTGCCATCCTCCTCGCGCTCGCCGTTCTCGGCGTGCTTTATTCCACCGGGTTCTTCGCGCCGGACGAGGTCGCAGCGGCCGACCTCGAAGCCACCGAGCTCGCTCCACAGGCAGGCGGCGAGTTGCACGTGCGCGAAGAAGACCCCAACGCGCAGGCGGAGCTGGAGGTCTGGGGCCTGCCCCGGCCCGAGCCCGACCAGTACTACGAGCTGTGGTTCGGGAAAGAGGGAGGACGCATGAGCGCGGGCACCTTCACGGTAGACCAACCGAGGAGGCGAGCGATTACGACCAGGTCGGCATCACCCTCGAGGAGTTCCCCAAAGAACCGCGCATGAGCGCCGCGAAACCGGTGCTCGTAGGCGAGCTCGAAGAGTCCTGATACATCCCGGGGAAGAACTACTTTTGACGGACGCGAGAGCCGACCCGAATACGTCTCCTGAGTCGACCAGGACGCGGAGAGCACAGTGCTGCTGGTGCACGGGCTCGCCGGGTGCACAGACGTCTTCCGCGCACTCGAGATGAAGTGCTACCTTCGGGAGAGCCGGGTGCCGTTTCAAAGTCATAAACGTCGAACGCAGCTCGCGAGATTCGTCCGCAAGACGGGGAAGAGGGACGTGCCGGTGATCAAGATCGGGATAGATCGTCGGAAAGCTTCGTAAGGTAGCTCCAAACTGACCGCTGCGAACCGCCCCATTAACAGCTTATCCACCACTGTTATCCAGTATCTCTCCCGTATACTCCCCTTTATGAGGCTCATCGTCGCCGAGAAGCCTTCGGTCGGGCGCGACATCGCGAGCGCCCTGGGCAGGCATAGAAACGGAAAGGGAGCCCTGATCGGGGACGGCTGGACCGTCACCTGGGCGCTGGGGCACCTGGCGGAGCTCGCCCCGCCCGACGCCTACGGCGTGCAGTACAAGAAGTGGCGGCTGGAGAGCTTGCCGATCCTGCCGGAGCGGTTCAAGGTCAGAGTCAACCAGAAGACCCGCGACCAGTTCTCGGTTGTGAAGAAGCTGCTGAGAGATCCTTCCGTCACCGAGGTGGTGAACGCCTGCGATGCCGGAAGAGAAGGAGAGCTCATCTTCGCCTACCTCTACGGACTTGGTGGGTGCAAGAAGCCCGTATTGCGGCTCTGGATCTCCTCGCTCACCCCCGAGGCGATCCGGGAAGGCTTCGCTTCTTTGCGTGACGGGCGCTCGATGCGTCCGCTCGAGGACGCGGCGCGCAGCCGCAGCGAGTCGGACTGGATCGTGGGCATGAACGCTACCCGCGCTTACTCGGTCCGCTTCGGACGCCCCGGAGACGTCCTCTCCGTCGGCCGCGTCCAGACCCCGACCCTCAGGCTCCTGGTGGACCGCGAGAGGGAGATAGAGAACTTCAAGCCGGAGAAGTTCTGGACCGTCCACGCCCGCTTCGCCCGCGAAGGCGTTACCTACGACGGGGTCTGGTTCAAGAAGAAGCAGAACCGCCTCAAAGAGAGGAAGGCGGCGGAGGAGATAGCGGCGAAGGTAGAGGGCGGCACGGGCACCGTCAGGAAGGCGGAGAAGAAGACCGCCTCCGAGAAGCCCCCGCTCCTCTACGATCTGACCGAGCTGCAGCGCAACGCCAACGCGAGGTACGGCTTCACCGCCGAGCGCACGCTGCGCGCCGCCCAGGCTCTCTACGAGGAGAGGAAGCTGATCACGTATCCTCGTACCTCCAGCCGCTACCTCTCGAAGGACATGGTCGGCGGCCTGAAGAAGCGCGTCGAGGCTGCGGGTTCGCTCCCCGAGCTGGCGCCTTTCGCCGAGAAGCTACTGGGTATGCAAAAGCTGCCGGTCGGCAAGCGTATCGTGGACGACGCCAAGGTGACCGACCACCACGCCATCGTCCCAACCGGCAAGAAGTCCTCGGGTGGGCTGCCGCCGGACGAGGCGAAGGTCTACGACCTGGTGGCGCGGCGCTTTCTGGCCGTCTTCTTCCCTGATGCCCGCTTCGAGAACACGACCGTGGTCACCGAGGCGAAAGGTGAGACGTTCCTCAGCAAGGGGAGGGTCGTGCTCGAGGCAGGGTGGCGCGCGCTGTACCCGGACGGGGTCGGCGGCAAGAAGGAGAAAGAGCCGCCGGTGCTGCCG
>JARDZQ010000029.1 GCA_029240775.1 Rubrobacteraceae bacterium
CGATCCTCTCTGCCGCCTCCCCCAGAGCGTTCTCGACGCGCTCGCGCTCGGTATCAGGCACACCCTCCGCGACGGGCTCGGGCGGCGGGAACTCTACCGGCCCTGCCTCGGGCAGCTCGTCCACCTTCTCCCCTTTGGGCTCGCGGACGTCCGCGGCGAAGACGTTCTCGGGGTACAGGTACTGCACGAGGTCCTTGGGCACCTCGCTCAAAGGGACCACCTCGTTCTTGGCGTAATCCGCCTCGTCGGCCCGCAGCGACTTCTTTGCCTCCCACCTGCCGTCTTCGCCGCGCTCGACGAAGACGAAGAAGGACTTGCTCTCCCCTTCCGGCAAAAAGCGCACGGAGGCCCAAGACGGGTCGAGCCTGCTGCGGGAGACAGCCTCGACGCTCTCAGGTCCCACGCCCGGCATCTCGGGGGCGAGAGTCCAGTAGGCTGCGCCCTCCGGCGTCTCGGTGGCGGAGGCCGGGACGGGCTCCTGGGGACTGCCGCCCGTGGCAGCCCGCAGTACCCTCTCGACCGGTGAGGGCTTACCTCCCGGGCCCTGTTCCTCGGAGGGCTGCTGCGCCGTCTCCGGGGCGTCGTCCGAAGCGTAGCCCGTGAGGTACGCGGCACCGGCCACCAGCACGAGCACCAGCACCGCCAGGAAGCCGAACCGCTGCCTGCGACGCCTGCGGCGCGCGGCGAAGAGCTTCTTCTGAGGCCAGAGGTTCAATGGTTCCCCCGCGGCGACGGCTCAGCGGGTGGTGAAACTGGTTTGCGGTGTTGCAAGGTCAGATCTCCCCCGTCTCACTGTGGCACTTCGGCCCAGCCGGTGGTGTTGCCCGGGTCGTTCCAGCCGGAGACGCGGGGAGCGCTCGTGTCGTAGTGCGGCATGCTCTCGTCCACGGGCGGGTTGTAGCTGTAGATGTAGTCGTGTATGAGGCCGTTGAAGAGCACCTCTCCGTCCTTCGTCACTTTCTTGTAGGTAGCCCACTTGATCCCCCTGACGGTGCTCTCGAAGATCTTCTCTGTACGCATCTCAACCTTCTTGCCGGTAGGCTGGCCCTGGATCTCGGACCTCAGAAAGCCCCGCTCGTCCACCCACTCGCGCACGAGGATGTAGCCGTCCGTTGTGTTCCTGAACTTCATATCCTGCACGCCGTAGCCGTACTCGTCCCCGAACCATACGGTCGCGTCGAAGCCAGGCTTTATGTAGGGCAGCACGGCGTAGTGCGGGTGGCGCTCCACGATCTCGAGCCCCGCGTACTGGGCCGCCATGTACAGCGTCGAGGAGACCTGGCAGAGACCGCCGCCGTCGGCGTAACCCACGCCGCCTTCGGAGAAGGTCTTCGCCTCGTGGTAGTCCAGGTCCGAGGCCAGCTCGTTGAACGAGAACACCTTCCCCGGCGCCACAAGCGTACCGTTTACGGCGCTGGCGGCGAGCTTCATGTTGGCCTTGCGATTCGGGTTCGAGTCCCAGCGGAAGTCCGTCTTGTACTCCCCGATCACCTCGGTCGGCTTGAGCTTCCGGACCTCCTCGGTGGTGACCCGGGGCTTCGGGGCCTCACCCTCGGCGAGGGGCACCTCGCTCCTCAGGTCGGTGAGCGCGCGGTCGAGGTTCGCCAGGGTAGCCTCCTGGTCCAGCACGCGGCCTTCACGGGCCTCCTGCACCTCGACCTGGCCGTCGTCCGTCAGGTGGAAGGTGGCGTTCTGGGGCTTCTCGTAGACCTCGTCCGCCAACGACTTCACGGCGTCCCTGGCGGCCTGCTCTTCGTAGCGTACCTCGGGGTGCACTTGGACGCCTCCCAGGTACGCGCGCAGCCTATCGAAGAGGCGCTGGCCGAACCAGCCCTCGCGCCCGAGCGCGAAAGCCTCCTCGGTAGCCGACGCGGCGTCGATCTGGACGCCGAGCCTCTCGCCCGGGAGCCTGGACGCGCTGTCGCCGAACCGGATCTCCTCGAACGTCGCGGAGGCGCGGCTCTCGACGGCCTCGCGGGCCTCGGCCCGGGTCATCCCACCGACCTCGACCTCGCCGATGCTCACGCCCCGCACGATCTCGTCCCGACCGTCCAGATACCACACGACCAGCACGGCCAGCAAGAGACCGGCGATCAGGGCCACCCCCGCGTTCCTGCGCCTGCGGGCGAAGTCGGCCTTCGTCTTGCGCCCTTGCGAACGCCTTCTCTCGCTGACCGCGGTCTCGTGGTCGAGTCTGCGGGCGGCGTACTCGCCGCCCCTGCTTTTGGTCTCGCTCAAACTCTCCGCCCCTCCTGACGTACCGCCTCGCGTCGCCCCGTACTTCGAGACCACCGTGGCGCGCAGGGGCTAATTATCACGGCGAAGCGGCGAACCTTCAACCTTTTCGCGTAAATTGGTCTCGCCGCCCCCGCTTGGACTTTGCGAGGTCGCTCATTTACACTCTGTCTCTTGGCCCCGGGCGGATCCCGCGGAGCCGGGGACCAGTCCCACTAAGAGTGAACTTCGGAAACGGAGGGTGATTACGGCCCGAGCAACCAAGATAGCGGTACGGCCGCTGGACAACGCGGAGCTCGAGCGCGGCACGGACAGGCTGCGCACCCTGATCTACCCCGACCACCCGGAGGCCTACGAGACAGGCTGGCACGCCTTGGTGTGGCGCTGGCTCGGGACCCACCCACTCGCGGACCAGCTGCACCGCTGGGTTCTGGCCTCCGAGGAGAACGAGGTGGCCGGGCACCTGGCCGCCGTCCCCCTGTACTACCGGGTCGGCGGAGAGCGGGTCGTGGCCCACACGCCCGCCGACTACCAGGTCCTCCCGGGGCACGGCTTCCACGCGCTCTCCCTCATGCGCCGCTTTTTCCGCACCGCCGAGAACTGCGTCTCGGCGGACCAGGTGCCGGAGGCAATTGCCGTGGAGATGCGCCTCGGGGCCAAGGAGGCGGCCAGGCTGCAGTACGCGGCGAAGATAATGGACGTCTCCGAGCTCCCGAGGGTCCCGAAGCCGCTGAGGCCGGCGATGAAGATCCCGAATCTGGGGCTGAGGACGCTCAACGCGGCTCTGGTCGACGTCTTCGCGCCGGGCCCGGAGCCGGAGGTGCTCGGCGATTTCGACGCCTCCTTCGACGACCTCTTCGAGAGCGTCGCCGCCGCGCTGCCCTGCGTGCCGGAGAAGGACGCGGCGTTCCTGCGCTGGCGCTACGGCCCTGACTCGCCCCAGCACCCGGTGACCGTTCTCGGCGTGAGAGACGGAGAGATCCTCCTCGGTTACGCCGTACTCCGCATCACCAGAGAGGGCGACAACGGCTACCTGCTCGACCTCACGACGCGCCCGGGGCGTCACGACGTGGCCAGGTCGCTCCTGAAGGGCGCGATCCGGCACTTCGCACGAGCGGGGGTCTATATCATCAGGTACCGCTTCCTCGAGTCGCCCGTCTCGCCGGAGGTCAAGGACCTGTGGAAGCTGGGCTTCTTCTTCCGCAACGAGCGGCGCCACACTCTGCTGGTCAAGTTCGCGGACCGCGGACAACACAAGATGGCTCTCGATTCCGCCAACTGGTCATACAACGCCGGCGACGGCGAGATGTCTTTCTGGGTTAGATAGGTTAGGAGGTAGCATGGCTGTCAGCACCGAGAACGCGGCCGCCGAGATACAGGGCTGGCTCAAAGAGAACGTGACCGGGGGCCGTGAGGTCTCCCCCGAGGAGCCGCTCATAGAGAACGGCGTCCTGACGTCGCTGCAGACGGTAGAGCTCGTCACGTTCCTCGAAGAGAGGTTCGACATCCTCGTCGAGGACGAGGAGTTTGACGAGGAGAACTTCGGCTCCGTCGAGGCCATCGCCTCTCTGGTGGCGAGCAAGACCGCGTGAGCATGCCCCATCCCGAGTTCACGCTCCACGACCTGCTCGCCAACGCAGTCGAGCGCGACCCCGGCAGGGTGGCCATCGTAGACGGCAAGGCCGAGTACACCTACGAGGACCTGGAGCGGGCGAGCAACTCGCTTGGCGCCGCGCTCGTCGAGTCAGGGGTCAAGAAGGGCGACCGCGTCGGCGTCTACCTGGAGAAGTCCTGGGAGGCCATAGTCGCGATGCTCGCCGCCTCCCGAATAGGCGCAGCCTACGTGAACATAAACCCGCTCTTCAAGCCGCCGCAGGTCGCGTACGTGACACAGGACTGCGACGTGCGCGTCATGATCGGGGACTCCGCTAGGCTCGACGACCTGAAGCCCGGCACCGTTTCTGGCACGGCGTTCTACAAGGGCGAGCGGCCCGGCGACGAGGCTGCAGGCAGCCTCGAAGACCTCGCGGGGGTACTCGAGAACGGCGAGGTGTCAGCAGTCGAGAGAAGCGTCTCCGAGGTCGACCTCGCGACGATTCTGTACACCTCGGGCTCGACGGGGATGCCCAAGGGCGTGGCGACCAGCCAGCGCAACGTCGTGGTCGGGGCCCAGATCGTCTCGACCTACCTGCAGAACACCGCGGAAGACCGCATCCTCTCGGCCCTTCCGCTCCACTTCGACGCCGGGATGAGCCAGTTCACGACCGCCCTGCGGGTGGGGGCGACGCTCGTCTTGCAGCGCTCGCGGCTTCCCGGGGACCTCACGAAGGCCCTCAGGCGGCACGGGATCACCGGCTTCACCGGCGTGCCGCCGCTCTGGGCGTTGCTCCTGCGGAGCGCGAAGTCCCTCAAGGAGAGACCGCTCGAGAACTTGCGCTACATCGCCAACACCGGCGGCCGGATCCCGCAGGCTAACCTCGACGAGTTGAGGCAGCTCCTCGAGCCAGCCGGGACGAAGATCTACCTGATGTACGGCCTCACGGAGGCGTTCCGCTCGACGTACCTTCCCCCCCAGGAGATCTGGCGCTCCTCGTCCGAGCGCGGCAACTGCATCGGCAAGGCGATCCCGAACACCGAAATTGTGGTTATTAACGCAACGGGCGAGGAGTGCGCCCCCGGCGAGGTGGGCGAGCTGGTCCACCGCGGTCCGACGGTCGCCATGGGCTACTGGGGCAACGAGGAGGCGACGCGCAAGGCTTACCGTCCGAACCCGCTCGCCGCGCCTGAGCTGTTGGACGTGGAGAGGGTCGTCTATTCGGGCGACCTCGCCAAGCGCGACGAGGACGGTTACCTTTACCATCTCGGGCGTAACGACGGCATGATCAAGTCTCAGGGCTACCGGTTGAGCCCTGAGGAGGTCGAGGACCTTCTTATAAGATCGGGTCTCGTGCACGAGGCGTGCGCCTTCGGGGTGCCCGACCCGGAGATGGGTCACCTGGTGATGGCCGTCGTATCGCTCAGGAACGGCGAAGTCCCCGCGGAGGAAGCCGTAGAGAAGATCCGGGAGCACGTCATAAAGAACGGGCCGCCGTACATGGTGCCGAAGGAGATCATCGTCGAGGACGAGCTCCCCAAGACCGGCTCAGGCAAGATAGACCGCAAGGGGATAAGCAATGCTTACGCAAACGGATAAGGCCCTCGAGCTGGCAGAGCGCCTCGGCGGGGAGCGCGACGGCGAGTTCGCCCCCTCGGGCGTCCCTATCTCCGAGATAGCCCGAAACTTCGGCACACCGTTCTACCTCTACCACGGGGAGACGATCGTGGGTCGGGTCCGCCGCGTGAGGGAGGCCGTCGGCACGGAGGTCTCCTACTCGGTGAAGGCGAACCCGAGCCTCGGCGTGTGCCAGCTCATCGCCCGCGAGAGGGAGGCCGGAGCGGAGGTCGCCTCCTCCGGCGAGCTGGCCGTCGCGCTAGCCGCAGGGTTCGAGCCCGAGGACATCGTCTTCGCGGGCCCCGGCAAGACAGACGACGAGCTGCGTAGGGTCGTGGAGGCCGGCATCTTCGCGGACAATGTCGAGTCGCTCGGCGAGATCGACCGCCTCGCGAAGATCGCCAAGGCGATGGGACGAGAGATAGGGGTCGGGCTCCGCATCAACCCCACGGCGCAGCTCATGGGCTCGCAGATGCGCATGGGCGGGACGGTCGGGCAGTTCGGCATTGACCAGGCCGAGCTCCGGGAGGCGGTCGAGAAGACCCTCTCTCACCCCGAGCTGATCCTGCGTGGCATCCACGTCTACACCGCGACTCAGGTCTTCGAGGTCGAGCCGCTCCTGGAGCACTGCCGCAACATCTTCGAGATAGCTCTGGAAGCCGCGGATTACGCTGGAGGACCGCTAGAGATGATCGACTTCGGCGGCGGCTTCGGCGTCCCCTACTTCGAGAAGATGTCCGAGTTCGACCTGGAACGATTCGGCGAGGGCTTCAGGGAGCTGCTTAATGCTTACCGGACCGACCCGCGCCTCGAAGGGTGCCGTTTCCTCTTCGAGCTCGGGCGTTACCTCGTGGCCGACTCGGGCGTCTACGTCACGCGGGCGGTGGACGTGAAGCAGACGCGGGGCAAGACCTTCGTCGTCACCGACGGCGGCATGAACCACCACCTCACAGCGACCGGCAACATGGGGCAGGTCTTCCGCAAGTCCTACCCGCTCCTCAACCTCACCCGCATGAGCGGGGTGCCCGAGGAAGGCGTCGCCGTGGCCGGCCCCTGCTGCACGCCGCTCGACATGTTCGGCTCCAACATCTCGCTCGCCGATCCCGAGGTCGGGGACCTCATCGGCGTCTTCTACAGCGGAGCGTACGGCTTCTCCGCGAGCAACCTGGGCTTCCTGAGCCACCCCGCCCCCGCCGAGGTTCTCCTCTGGCGCGGCGAGGCGCACCTTCTGCGTGCGGGCGGCAAGCCCGAGGACGTCCTCGACGGCCAGGAGCCGCTGGAAAGTTAGGCTTTGAGGTTCTTAGGTCTCGAGGTCCCTCGGGTACTGGGGGGTTAGGTCGAGGGCCGGAGAAACCCGTCACCCCAAAACCCTGTTTCGCAGAAAAGATGCAACCCTCCCGCAAACCGCTCTAGAAGCTCGGTCCGAGGTAGGTTCCGTCGATCTCCGCTATCGGAACCCTGGGGGTGGGGATCTTCTTCCCCTTGTCGTCTATCAGGGCTGAGTACTCAGTGTTCCACTGGTCCTCGTAGACGACCTTGCCGTTCTCCGTCCTCGTGTAGTAGGTGGTCCACTCGGAGGCATCCTGGGTCATCCAGACCTCCTCAGAAGACATCTCCACCTCTACCTTGTCCGGAACACCGTAAACGTTGGCGTAGATGTAGCCATCGCCCGCGACGTACTCCTCGATCAAGACGTAGCCATCCGTGGTGTTCTTGAACCTCATGTCCAGGTCGTCCGCCGTGGTCGCCAGATCTCCGTACCATACCGTCGCGTCCATGCCCGGCCTTATGTAGGGGAGCTGCGAGGCGTGCGCCGTGCGCTCCACGATCTCCATGCCGGCGTAGAGGGCAGCGTTGTAGAGCGTGGAGGTGACCTGGCAGAGGCCGCCGCCCTCGTCGAAGGTCTCGGCGCCGTCGATGATAACGTGCGTCTCGTGGTAGTCGAGGCCGGCGACGTGCTCGAGCATCGAGAAGGTCTCCCCCGGCGCCACGAACGTCCCGCTCAGCGCGGCGGAGGCGATCTGGAGGTTCTCCACCCGCGTCTGGCCCTGGTCGGTGGTAGCCCGGTAGTTGGTCCTGTATGAGCCCTGCAGCTCCGTCGGCTTCATGGACTGGAGCTCGGCGGTGATATAAGTCGGCTTGTCGACGGTGATCGGCACGTCGTACTCGCGCTTGCCCTCGAAGAGGCCGTCCTCTATGGCGCCGAGGAACTTGTCCTCCTCGATCTTCTGCCCCTCCTTGCTCTGCGTGACGATGATCTCGCCGCCCGAGCCGAAGTCGTAGCTGGCCTCCACCGGTTTGATGTTCAGGTCGGCGTAAACGTGAGCGAGGCGCTCTTCCAGGCGCTCCCGGTTGAGGCTGATCTCTATCTTCCCCTTGTCGGTGGTGATGTCGAGTGACGAGCCGATGTCCGCTGGCGAGAGCGTCCAGCTCTCCCCCTCGGCGTGGAAGACGAGTTGCTCGGAGACCGCCCGGCGCGCCTTCTCCGCCGCCGTCTCGGCCTCGGCAGTGGTGATGTTGGGTTCGAGGACGTCTCCCACCAGCCTCGCCTGCCCGCTCAGGTCCTCGACGGCGTCGCCGACGCTACGCATGGTGGCCCCGACGTCCAGCTCGTAGCCCTCCCGGGAGTCGGTGACCTCGACCTGCGAGCCGACGACCTTCACCGTCGCCTCCCGCGGGTCGTGGTTGATCTGCGAGGCGATCTCTTCCACCTCGGCCCGCGCCTTCCCGGGACGATAGTCCACGTCGGCCGGCACCGTGACCCCGACGACGAGCGCGCGGGCGCGCTCCCCGAGGCGCTCGAGTATGTTCCCCTCCCGGCCGACGGCGTAGGCCTCATCCACGGTGGCGTCGACGTTGAAGCGGACGCCCATCTCCTTCGAGGTGCGGGTGAGCTGGCGGTCGGGGTCGCTGAGCTGGATCTCCTTGACCGCACCCGTGGCGCGCTCCTGGATGATCTGGCGCGCCTCCGCCAGCGTGCTACCACCTAGAGCGACGTCGCCGACCTCCACGCCCCGGTAGATCCTGCCCGAGTTGAGAAGCGTATCGGCCGCGACGAGCACCGCGAGGACGGCGCAGGCTATGAGGATGGGACCCGCGATGCTGCGCCTCTTGCGCCCGAAGGACTTGATGCCTAAGCCGCCGTTGGGGGTATAGCTCCCGCTAATGTACCTGCCTCCTTGCCTCTCATCCCGGTTTTTGAGACTCAATACCTGCCCTCCGCGGGATACCGCGCGCTCGCACTTGATCGACGGCCACGTCCTGGAGAGACCCCCCTCCTGCGGGCCAGCGACGCCCGCCGTATTACGCTACGACGGAGCTCCGCCCCGAAAGCCTAACACGCTACCCGGGGGTACGCCACCTGAAAGGGTATCCGTTCGCACCTCGAACACTACATCTCGGTGAGAGCCTGGCTACCCTTGGCGGGGTTGCCCTTCGGCGTCCTCGTCGCCAGGCTCCTCCAACGTCACGGCCGGCGTCCCTAAAGAGCCGCCCTGGCTCTCTATGAACCGGCGCTCAGAGGTGTAGGCCTGCACCATCATCGCGAGCTCGAGCCTGTCACGCTCGGCGGGGAGCGAGCCATCCTCCTCCTCCTGCCTGGCAAGCTCCTCCCCCTCGACACCCAAAGTCTTCTCCAGCTCGCCGATCCTGCGCCGCATCTTGAGCCGGCCGCCGGGGGTCAGACGCAGGTAGGTTCTCTCGCCCGGCCCCTGCACGGGGTAGACCCACGCGCTCCTGAGCCAGGACTGCAGGATCTCGTTTCTGAGCTGATCTTTGTCTTTTAGCTCCATGTCGCTCCACCTTCCGTTTAAGCCCAAGTAATGTACCCGCTCCCCCTCCGAAACTCCACCACGCTCCTCGCGTAAGTAGTGGGTACGATGACGCCTTCGCAATACCCCGTACCCGCACTCTGGGGACGGCTCGGGGAGCGCCTCGCCGGGTACTTCGCCGCCGGCGCCCGCGGAATCACCGGGTCCGAGCTCGTCCTCTCGAGCCGGGACGGCGAGGAGTTCGGCCGGCTGCGCGTGGACGGGCCGGAGGGTGCGCGGTTCGAAGCAGGCGACGTACGGGCGACCGTCGAGCGCCTCGCGTCCTCACGCTACAGGATGCTGGCCGGCGGCGCGGAGGTTCTTGCGGAGACGGCGGGTTCTGCGGACGCCCCGGAGGTCAGGTGCGGAGACCACCTCTACGAGGCCCGGCTCGGGCTGGTGCGCAACGCCGCCGTCGCGCACTCCCCCGTGGGCTCGGAGGCGGCGCGCGTCGCCGGAGGGCTCACCAACCGGAGCTACGAGGTCTTCTTCGATGCCGGAGACGAGGGGTCTCTGCCACTAGCTGTCTTTCTGCTCTACCGTATCGTCGCGCTCCGGCGCCGGGCCTTCCTCACGGGAGCCGGAGGCGATGCGTCGAGCCCCTAGGGGAGCACCGTCGTCGGAGACTACTACGGAAGGAGAGATGGTGCACGAAGATCAGAACTACGGAAGACAGCCGGAACCGGGCGACGCGACGGGAGGTTCCGCCGGCGGAGATCCCGCCGGCGGTGACCCTTTTGGTAGTACGATAAGCCCCCAGGACGAGAGGACATGGTCCGTGCTGGCGCACCTGAGCGTGCTCGCGGGGCTAGCCGGTCTCATGCCGCTCGGCGCACTGATCATCTGGCTAGTCTACAAGGACAGGTCCCAGCGGGTGGGTTTCCACGCCCTGCAGGCGCTCTGGTACCAGGTAGCCTGGCTCGTGATCCTCGTCGTGGGCTGGTTCGTAACCTTCATCCTGAGCTTCGTCCTGATCGGGCTGCTGTTCATACCGGTGATGCTGGTAGCCTCATTGGTGCCGTTCGTGCACGGATGCTACGCGGCCTACAGGGTGAATGGAGGGGAGGACTACCG
>JARDZQ010000459.1 GCA_029240775.1 Rubrobacteraceae bacterium
GCGCTGCGGTACGGCCCGAGGTGAATGGCACCGTCCTCGCGCTCGCTCTGCGGCACCCGTTTCGGGACCGGATACGGCTCGCCCAGATCGAGCTTTATGAACCAGCCGCCGCGATCATCGCGGCCCGCGGAGTTGTAGCGGGGGAGCAGGCGCTTTATCTCCCTGGCCTCGAGGATGAGGGCGTGCAGCTCGCTCTCCGTCTCCCGCACGCGCACCTCGGCGACCTCCTCGACGAGACGGCCGATCTTGCGCCGCCCGTCGCCGCCGTTGAAGTACGTGCGAACCCTCGCTCTCAGGTCCTTGGCCTTACCGACGTACAGGGTAGTGCCGTGCTTGTCAACGAAGTAGTAGACGCCGGGCGTGCGGGGGATGTTCTCGGCGAGGTGCTGCTTCTGTGGTTTGACGCGCCCTCGCGCCCCACCACGCAGCGTAGCCGCCTCCCCCACGCTCCGCACCCCGGCGGAGCGCAGCAGCTTGAGGAGTTTCAAGAACACCCCGGCGGTCGCCGCCGAGTCGGCGAGGGCGCGGTGGTTCGGCATCGTCTGCACGCCGAAGTGGGAGGCGAGCGAGGCGAGACGATAGCGCCTGAGGCCCGGCACCAGGCAGCGTGCGAGCTTGAGGGTATCGAGGACCGGGTTCGGGAGCGGCAGCCCGCGGGCGGCCGTCACGAAGGAGCAGTCGAAGTGGACGTTGTGCCCGACGAGGACCGAGCCCTCGACAAACCCCTCGAACGAGGGCATGACCTCGGAGATCGGCGGCGCCTTGGCGACCATGCGGTCCGTGATGCCGGTCAGGCGGGCGACGAAGGGCTCTATCTTGCGCCCCGGGTTGACAAGCGTGGCGAACTCCTCGACTACCTCCCCGCGCACCACCTTCAAGGCGCCTATCTCCGTGATCGCACCTCCCTTCGTCGCGGAAGAACCCGTGGTCTCGACGTCGAAGACTACGTAGGGGGCCTCCTCCAGCGCGAGAGAGAGTGGGTCGGCAATAGTTAGAGTCTCCCCCTCCCAGAGAAAGCGAGGGTCCCCTCCTACGAGCTTCTCGACGTGAGCTCTGGCGTCGCCGTTCTGGTTGAGGAGAGCGAGGAACTCGGCGGCGATCTCCTCGGGGCTCACGGGCTCGCGGCCCCTGACGAACCCGTAGAGGCTAGGGGACACGGACCTCCGTCCGCGCGCCGTCCTCGATCCTCGCGGCCTCGATCCTAGCCGCCTCGGCGATGGTCCGGGCCTGCGCCTCAGTCACGCCCTGGATAGCGAGGAGGTTCTCGTAGGTGTACTCGTCGTCGAGCAACCCGCTCGCCAGAACGCGCGCCCGCGTCCTCATCCCGACGCCGGGCATCTTCGTCGTGTGGAAGAGCTTGCCGCGCTGGATGCGCAACTCGTCAACCCCGGCGAGCCGCTCGCCGTCCACGAGGACGCGCCTCAGAACGTCGGCGAAGGCCTCGATCTGCTCTTCGTAGAAGACGCCCCGGCTCATGAGCGACGGCGTCATCGGCAGCGGATGTACGAGGTTCGCGTTACGGACCGTCGTGTGGCCCGGCGGCTCCTCCAGACCGAGGGGGTCCGGGTTGCCGAGTGAGCGTGCCCGCCCCGCGTGGTCGAAGACCTGCTCCTCGAGGTCACGGTCCAGGTCGAGCTCCGTGATGACGGGCCTGCCACGGAAGCGGTCGTTGCGGTTGGCGGCGTAGAGAAAACGCTGGTCGCTCCCCTCGTTCTGGTAGAACTCGACGATGGCGCGGGCGCGCTTCTCGCCAAGTCCCGGCAATCGCGCGAGCGTCTTGCAGTCCTTCTCATCTATGAGGTCGCGCAGCTCCTCGTAGTCTACGGCTTCGGCGGCCTTTGCCGCGGCCCGCTTGTCCACGCCGCGGACCCGCTCGAGCATACCCTGCACGCTATCGGGGCAGACGCCGCGCCTGAGGTGGTTGATCTTGCGCACCCCCGTGAAAGCGTTGTGCTCCTCCCAGTGCCAGACGAACTCCCGCACCCGCTCGACGGCCGCAGCGTCCTCGGGGATGAACTCGATCGTAACCGCGTCTCCGATGTAGCGGCCGTTGGCGCCGGGGAGGCGCTCCGCGAAGGGCTGGATCTGCACTTTGACCGAAGGCGAGTAGAAGGAGAAGTGCACCGGTACGCCCGGCGCTACCTCCTTCATCAAGCGCCTGCGGAACGTGTTGTCTTCGAGATCTGACTCAAACATCGGGACCATATTCTACCATCGCAGGTCCCCGCGCCATCGGCTTTCTGTGACCTTTGATCACAGGATCACCCCCTCACGCAACACGATGGCCTCCACGAATTCGCCGGACTTCACCCCCTCGGATTCCGGCCCGATGAGCGCCAGCGCGTCGGCCTTGGTGAGCGAACTGACGAGTCCCGAACCCTGCGCTCCGACGGACCGGGCGAGCCAGCCTCTCTCTGTCTTTTCGAGGCTGACACGCATCGCGTGCATCCGCCCGAAGTTGTTCCTGACGTCTTTTTCGAAGTACACCTGTATCCGGGGTCTCCCCCTCTCCTGGCGGCCCATCATCTTCACGAGCGCGGGCCTGACGAAGAGCTCGAAGCAGACCATCGCCGAGACCGGGTTGCCGGGCAATCCGAAGACGCTAACGTCGCCACGTGCCCCGAAGAAGAGCGGTTTGCCCGGCTTGAACTTCACGCCCCAGAAGATCTGCTCGACGCCGAGATTGAGCATAGTGCCCTTCACCAGGTCCTTCTCCCCGACCGA
>JARDZQ010000460.1 GCA_029240775.1 Rubrobacteraceae bacterium
GTAGTCCGGCGAGTACCGACGTGGACTGTCCCTGCTTCCACACTTTGTTAATGACGGTCCTGGCGCCGTACCGTTCGCAAATCTCGCGCAGCCTCTCCGCTTCCGCGCCGACGACGACTATTGTCTCGTCGACGGGCGCTCCGCGCAGGTTGTGGAGAACCGCTTCTATGATCGGCCGTCCTCCGAGTTCGGCGAGCAGCTTCCCGCCCCCGAACCGTCTCCCACCACCCGCGGCGAGCACGATCGCCGATACGTCGGTGTGATCTTTGCTCACCGAGCGCTTTCCCCGCTGGCCCTCGCGTCCGCCGCAACCGAGTGGATGGGGCCGGATCTTTCGGCGAGGCGTCCGCCGGAGTGCCCGGTCCTCAGCGCGACGATCTCGGCCGCGATCGCTATGGCCGTCTCCTCGGGGGTGCGCGCCCCGATATCCAGACCGATGGGGCTGCTGATGCGCGCGAGTTGCTCGTCTGTTACGCCCTCCTCTTTCAGGCGGGCCGTACGATTGTCGTGCGTCCTGCGGCTCCCCATCGCCCCGATGTAGCCCGCCGGCGTTTCGAGGGCCTCCTTGAGTACGGGCACGTCGAACTTGGGGTCGTGGGTCAGGACGGCGATGACGCTTCGACCGTCGACCTCGGCTGTCTTCAGGAACTCATCGGGCCAGGCGACGACGATCTCGTCGGCCGAGGGGAAGCGCTCCCGGGTGGCGAAGACGGCGCGGGCGTCGCAGACGATCACCCGGTAGCCCATGAACTTGCCGGCCCTCGCGACGGCCGAAGCGAAGTCTATGGCGCCGAAGACGTACATCTTTGGCGGCGGGGCGAAAGACTGGATGAAGACGGTGACGTCCTCCATCCTGCGCTGGCCGCGCGGTCCGAGGTGGACCGTCTCCGTACGCCCACCCTCGAGCAAGCCGCGCGCCGTCTCCACGACGGCCTTGTCCAACTCGGCGTTGCCCGCCGTCCCGGTGTGGTCTTCCGGGAAGACCAGAACCTTGCCCCCGAGGTACCCCTCCGGTCCCTGTATCACTGTCGCCACAGCCACGGGCGACTGCTCGGCGAGGGCCGTGTGCCAGCGGGAGAGTAGATCTGCCATTACCAGTCCACGCGCTCGACGAAGATGTGGATAGTCCCACCGCACGTCAGCCCGACCCCGAAAGCCTCATCGTCAGAGATGCCGTAGGAGAGGAGCCTGGGCCCGCCGCCCTCTATGGCGGCCATCGCCTCCTCGTAGACCGCAGGCTCCACGCAACCCCCGCTCACGGACCCGACCACCTGCCCGTCCTCGGAGACGGCCATCGATGTCCCAGGCCCCAGCGGCCCAGACCTCTCGACCTTTACGACCGTGGCGAGGGCGGCCTTCTTTCCCTCCTCACGCCAGCTTGCGACTCTATCGATAACTGGGTTCAAGGAGTGCCTCCTTCTTTAGGGTTCAGGTCTTTGCTGACACCTGTGACCTGAACCCTTCATTTTATCTCTCACGCTCTGTTGCGGCGGCGACGGCACGGGCTAGCTCTTCGAGGGACTCGAAGTTGTGGCCCGAGAGGAAGACGTCCACGTGCGGGAGCGCCGCTGCCATCCCTGCCGCCAGCGGCTTGTAGCCAGGGGCGGCCTTGAGGGGGTTGACCCAGACGACCCTGTGGGCCAGGCGGGCCAGGCGCTGCATCTGCTCGGCCAGCACGGACACGTCTCCCCTGTCCCAGCCGTCGGAGAAGATCACGACGACGGCTCCACGCGCCATGCCCCGCTGCCCCCAGCGGTCGACGAACTCCTTGATCGCATCCCCCAACCGCGTTCCGCCGGAGATGTCCTGTACCGCATCTGCCGCCTGCCTGAGTGCCCTGTCCGGGTCGCGGGTAGTTAGCTCGCGTGTGATCCTGGTGAGCCGCGTTCCTATGGAGAACGCCTCGAGCCGCTCCCCCGCGACGACGCTCGCGTGCAAGAAGCGCAGGAGCGCGCGGCTGTAAGGGGCCATGGAGCCGGAGACGTCGCAGAGCAACACGACGCGCCGCGGCTGCACCCTCGCCTTGCGGAAGCGGTGCCTTGCGGCCTCACCACCGGTCCGCATCGCGCCTCGCAGCGTGCGGCGAGGGTCGTGGCGTCCGCGCGGAGCGGGTTCCAGGCGCCGACTCTTTCTGAGCGCCCCTGAGATCCTGAGGTCTGCTAGCAGACGCTGCAGCTCGGCGAACTCCTCGGGCGAGTACAGGGCGAAGTCTTTGTGACGCAGCACCTCGACGGGGCTATAGCGGAGCCTAACGGCCTCCTCGCCAGACTCGCTCTTCTCCACGGTCTTCTTCGGGGGCATGACGGAGCGGTCGGGCTGCGGCACGGAGAGGCGTATCTTCGTACGCGGCCTTGGCTTGGCGCCGCCTCCGGTCTCCCAGAAAAGCTCGAAGGCGCGGTCGTATACCTCTATATCTTCGGGGCGGGAGGTCAGCGTGATCCTGCCCGACCAGTACACGTCGTCGCGACGCGAGGGGTCCATCTCCTCAATGGCGCGGGCGAACTCCACGAGACGGTCGGTCCCGACGCGCAAGCCGGCTCCCCTCAGCACGCGCCCGAAGGCGACCGCCGCATCGAGCATCGGTGGGGTCTGTATCTCTCCCTCAGCCATCTCTCCCCACCCCACCCAACCCGCTGACGAGCGCGGCGAGGCCGGCGTTGGCGGCCCTCTGCTGGTCCTCGCGGTACTTGAGAACGGAGCCCAGGGTTGCCTCGACGAGTTGC
>JARDZQ010000461.1 GCA_029240775.1 Rubrobacteraceae bacterium
CCCGCAGGCGACCCTGGCGCGCGAGAGGGCCAGCAAGGTTACCAAGAAGCCCGCCAAGGCGGAGCAGGGCAGCCACATAGAGTGAGTTTCCGAGAGGACTAGGCGCATGTTCCGCGGCGTGTCGGAGAAGACCAACTGGAGGGCCGTTATCATCGGTTGGGCCATCGCCATAGCCACGGGCATCGTGCTCAACCTCCTGTTCGAGGCGGCCCACGTCCTGTTGTTCGGCGGCAACGTCCTGAACCCTGACAACCTCACGACCGCCTTGGTTGCTCTCTCGCTGCTCTCCGGTTTCCTGGCCCACTTCGCCGGCGGGTACGTGGCCGGCAGGAAGGCCCGCGCGCACGGAGGGTTGCAGGGCGTGATGGTGGCGATACTCGGATTCCTCTTCGTGGTGGCCGCCGCCCTGATAATCTCGGCCATCGTGGTGGCCACCGCCGGACTCTTCCTGGTCGAAGGGGGTGTCGCGCTCCCCGCCTTGACGCTCGGGTTCGCGGGCGGCGCACTGCTCGCGAGCCTAGCTCTGCTCGCCTTGAACGTCCTTGGGGGCTTTTTCGGCGGCAAGCTGGGCGAGTGGGAGACCGGACCGGTCAACACCTCGGGAGGGCCCGACTCCCTCAGAGGCAGAACGCGGTAGCGGACGCGTCGGGCAGGGCTGCTAGAGAAGGGTGGCGACGGCATGCAGAAAGGAAGCGCGCGGCTCTTGGTGGCGATGGCCGTGGTCGCGGTCGTGGTAGCGGGACTGCTCATGGGGTTGAGCCAGCTTGGTGGGGGAGGCTCCCCGGAGTCTTTCACGGGCATCCCGCAGGACGGGACGAGACTCGGGAGGGAGGAGGCGCCGGTGACCATCCGACTCTACGAGGACTTCCAGTGCCCGGCGTGCGGCCAGTTCGCACGCGAAACGCTCCCGGAGGTCGTCGAGCGCCACGTGAAGTCCGGAGATGCGAGGCTGGTCTCCGAGACGCTCGCCTTTATCGGACCGGACTTGGTCTACGCCGCGCGCGCGGCCGGCGAGCAGGACCGCTACTGGCAGTACGCCGCTCTGCTCTTCGAGAATCAGGGCGCGGAGAACAGCGGCTACGTCACCGACGAGTTCCTGACGCGCCAAGCCGAAGAGGTCGAGGGGTTGGATATGGGGCAGTGGCAGCGGGAGCGAAAGAAAAGCTACGACGAGGAGTTGGCCTCCGTCCAGCAGAGGGCGGACGAGGCCGGAGTGAATAGCACGCCCACGCTCGTGGTCTCCGGTCCGGGCGGCGAGGCGACGATCAGGGGCGCGGTGCCGATAAGGGACGTCGACCGGGCGGTGGAGGAGGTCGGGGGATGATGGATTTCCGCGAGGGGCATCGCGGTTTGCGCGCCCTGCTCGCCGCGCTCGCAGCGGCAGGGTTCGCGATCAGCGCCTACCTTGCTTGGACCCACGTGAGCGGGGCAGCCCCCGTGTGCGTGGGGAACTCGGACGGCTGTGAGACGATACAGACCAGCCGCTACTCGGAGATCCTGGGCGTTCCCGTCGCCGCCCTCGGCCTGTTCGCCTACGCGACGATGCTGGTCTGCGCCGTTCTCCGGGGCGAGGGAGCAGCCATCCTCGGCGTCTTCCTGGCCCTCATCGGCGTGCTGTTCAGCGCCTACCTGACCTACCTGGACCTGTTCGTCATACGGGCGATCTGCCAGTGGTGCATGGCGAACGTGGCGGCCGTGATCGCCTACCTCGTCTTCGGCACCGTACGCCTCCGTCTAGCCGGATCGGACGCCTTAAAGACGGCGGACAGGCGATGAGCGTGGCGCTGTCCGGCAAGACCGTCATGGTACTCGGTGGCTCCTGTTCCTACGGCGGCGCCGCCGCGAGAGCGCTCGGACGCGAGGGCGCCAACGTCGCCCTCGGGGGGCGCGACCGACAGAGGCTCGAGGAACTTGAAAAGGAGGTCAGGGCGCACGGCGGCGACGCGCTCGTCGTTGGCGTGCACCTCGCGAAGCGCCACCACCCGGCGCACCTGGTGGAGGCCGCGGTGCAAGCCTTCGGCGGGCTCGATGCCCTGCTGTTCATGGCTTCTGCTGCTGCCCCGCCCTTCGGAAGTCTCGACGTCGACGCCTGGGAGCGTTCTCTGGACGTGAACGTGAGGGGCTTCATCTACTGCCTCGCCGCGGCCTTGCCGGCCATGCGCGAACGCGGAGAGGGACTCGTGGTCGTGGCCAGCATCGAAGACGCTGGGGGTACGCGGGATCCACTCCTACGCGCTTGGCGCGCCGCGGTGAGCACGATCCTCAAGGAGCTTCCTCGCGAGCTTTCCGCCGATGGGATCCGTGCCGCCGAGGTCAGGTTAGACACTCGGCAGGCTCGGGATCCCGAAGAGTGCGTGAAGACGATAGTACGCGCGATGAAGGACTCCTAAGTCTAGACAGCGACCCCTGCATCTACCGTCGTCGAAGCCGCACGCGTCGATTCGAGACGAAGGACCGGCCCAAAGTGGAGGTGAGGATGTCCCTGGACGGGCGACTGTCCTTGCGACAGGAGTCCTAAGTCGATGCGAGGGTGTTGATGACACCACTCTGACACCACCGGGAGCGCAATACGGTGCAACACTTAGCAAGGCAGGGAAAGGAGACCCCTCTAAATATGCGGCATTTGCAAGCCTCTGCAACCCCCTGCAACGCCTGATGGATCACTCGTAATGAGCAGGGGTAAGCGGTTCGAGTCCGCTCGTCGGCTCTTTTTTCGGTTATG
>JARDZQ010000462.1 GCA_029240775.1 Rubrobacteraceae bacterium
CGAGTACCCGAGAAATCTCGCTCCAGAGGTCCGAAAAAGTCCTCCCCAGGTCCGGAGATCGCAAGCGGTGAGCGCGAGTCCGGGCCGGAGATCACACCTAGCATCAGGGCGACGTCCTGCACGGTACGCGCCATCGGACCCTCTGTGGAGAGCAGAGACCAGCCTGCCCGGACGGGCCACGAGGGCACCCTGCCAAGAGACGGCCTGAAACCAACGACGTTGCAGAAGGAGGCGGGGTTGCGCAGGGAGCCGCCCATGTCGCTCCCGTCCGCGATCGGCACCATCCCGCAGGCAAGGGCCGCCGCTGCGCCGCCGCTGGAGCCGCCGCAGGTCTTGGTGGTGTCGTACGGGTTGAGGATCTCGCCAAACACCTCGTTGTAGGTCTGAGAGCCCGCGCCGAACTCCGGGGTGTTCGTCTTGCCTACCGTTATGGCGCCGGCGCGTCGCAGGCGCTCGACGATGAGGGCGTCCTCCTCAGGTACGAAGTCTTCGTAGATGAGGGAGCCGAACGTGGTGCGAATTCCCCTGGTCGGTGCCAGGTCTTTGTGGGCCACTGGCAGGCCATGGAGCGGGCCAACATCCTCCCCACGCTCAAGCGCCTCAGCGAGGCGCTCGTCGGCGGCGCGCGCATCTCGCATGGCCCGTTCCGGGACGAGCGTGACGATGGCGTTTACGCGCGGGTTGGTCCGTCCGATCTGCTCTATACAAGCCGCCATCGTCTCTTCGACCGACACTTCCCGTCCGCGGATGAGGCGGGCCCACTCCGTCGCCTCCAGAAAGCAGATCTCCTCCCGGCGCACTTATTCTCCCCTGCCTTCGGACGATGGCGGGACACGTCCCGCCGTAGGTTATCGTGCCTCCTGGCTTAGGAACCTTCTCTCTCCCGGCCACGATAGGGCAAACCGGTGGGTACTTCCTGCATTACACCGCCCTCCCCGAAATCCACCACGCTCACCTTGCTTCCCACGTCTATCATGGGCTCACTCTCTCGCGGGTCGGTCTCCTCAGGGGCGAACGCCAGCACGGGCCGCCACAGCTCACCGTGCACGAACACCCTCCGTCAAGAGTTCACCCCCCCAGGGCTCCTCACGGTGTCAACCTGGCCGATCATCCCCTCCTTGCCGGTAAACCGCAAGCCCTGGCGAGCATGATCTCCTCCACCTGCGAGGCCGTGGAAGACTTAAAGCGCGGCCTCTCTCGATCTCGCGGGACCACGTCAACCAGTTGCATAAGACTGTTATCTTATCCCCAATGTCAACAGTTCTCGGTATGGCGTGATGTAAGAACGGGCCCGAAGGAGATCCATCGAGGGCCGCCATGCGTCGCAGCATGCGGAGAAACGAGGACGCTCGGGGAGGGACTATCCAATCAAGGACGCCCGGCACCTCCGCCACGTAACGTTTCGGCTCGTCCTGGTAGGCGTTGTGCCCCGAGCCGTCTAGGCGGAGGAGCCGGGCGTCCGGGAGCGCTCTCAGGTACTCCTGGGCCGAGGACCACGAGAGGTAATCGCAGCGTCCCTTGATGATAAGGGCGGGCGTGGCGGACCCAGCCTCCTTCTGTTCGCTACCTTGTCTTAACTGCGTCGGGATCCGGCCCCGATGAGGGCCACAACATGGCCCTCGGGGTCGGCGAACATCGCTATGCGTGGGCCGCCCGGCACGTCCATGGGTCCCGCCACCCTGCTCCCACCGAGGCCCTCGATCTTGCCCAGCGTCGCCTCGAGGTCCCCGACCTCCACGTAGAATGTGACGTGACCCCGGTCTCCTTGGGGGGAGGCGCCGACGCCGCCGTCGATGCCGCCCTCTACGCCGGGGTGCGCCATCGCGTAGTCCGGGCCCGAAGGCCGCATCTGCCACTCAAAGGCGTCCCTGTAGAACCCCTGGAGGGCCTCGGCGTCCTCGCCGACGACCTCGACGTGCACTATCGGGTTACTCATCAGCTTCTCCTCTCTGTTCTGCCGCTCTACCGGTGCGGTTGGATGAAATCTAATCGATAATGGTGACAACGAGCGTCACCTACCTCGACGATTCGGAGGAAAGAATTGTCGCGCACCGCGAGGTTGTTGGAGTTACTTATTAGGGTTCAGACCAAGCCCCGCTTCACGGCCGCCGAGCTGGCCGAGGAGTTCGGAGTCAGCAGGCGCACGATGCTCAGGGACCTGAGCGCGCTCTCGGCGATGGGCGTGCCTTTGCGCTCCACGCCGGGTCCGGGGGTGGGTACTCCCTGCCGCGCGGTGGGAGGAGGCTCTGGCCTTCTTTGACCGTGGACGAGGCCCTCGCCTTGATTGCCTCCTACGAAGCTCTGCTCAGGTACCCTGTGCACCCCTTCTCCACGAAGGGCCTCTCTGCGGTGACCAAGCTCAGGGCCGCCTTACCCAAGGACGTCGTGGCACAGCTCGACAGGCTTAGAGGGCACGTCTACGTGGGCGGGCCGGTGCGCGAGTATGAGGCCCCGCTCTTGGGCGAGCTGCTGTCGGCGGCGCTCGACAGGGTACATCTGAAGGTTACCTACGACTCCATCGAGTCGGGGGTAACCGAGCGGGTGATCTTCCCCTACGGCCTGTACGCCTCGCAGGGGTACTGGTACTGCGTCTGCTTCGACCGAAGAAGGGAGACGAACGTCCCGATGAGGGCGGACCGCTTTCTTTCGGCCGAGAGGATCGAGGGCTTCGAGAGGCCGCCCGAGCTCTCCATCCAAGGCTGGCTGAGCGAAGCGCAG
>JARDZQ010000463.1 GCA_029240775.1 Rubrobacteraceae bacterium
GGTGTGGGCGATAGGACTGCTCGGCGCGGGGGTCTTCGTCACGGACCCCGTGAGCGGCTACCCTCCTGGGAGCCCCGACCGCTCGCTCGGCTACAGCTGGCACGGCGCCCTCCACGACCTCTTCTCGCTCCCCGCGTTCGTGGCGCTGGCGGCCGCCTGCTTCGTGTTCGGCCGCCGGTTCGCAGCGCGGGACGAGCGCGGATGGGCGATCTACTCGACCGTTACCGGCATCGCCTTCGCGGTCGGCTTCGTCCTCTCCAGCGCGGGCTTCGGACAGGCAGAAGGCCTGGTGGACCTCGCCGGGCTACTCCAGCGTCTCGCGGTCACCGCCGGCTTCGGTTGGCTGACCCTGCTAGCCGTTCATTTGCTCACAGACCCCACTATGAACGAGAAGCACGCCAGGCGTGTCAGAGATTGGGACCCCGGTGAAGAGCCGGGGAGAAAGGGGAAGGGCGCATGATCTTCAACCGTTTCGCGAAGGAGGCGCGGCGGTGCGTCAAGGCCGCGCTGGAGGAGGCCAGAGCACTCGGCCACGACTCGGTCGGGGACGAGGACCTGCTGCTCGGCGTTCTGCGGGCCGGTGAGGGAGAGGCCGCGGAGGCGCTTTCGTCCATGGGTGTTACTCTAGAAGCGGCGCGAAAAGAGTCCGATGTGCTGTTCGCGGAGGCGCTCTCTTCGATCGGGATCTCACTCGACGAGGTGCGCCGGGAGGCGGGCGAGGCCTTCGAGATGCGCATCCCCAACGACCGCCGCATCCCTTTCTCACCTCGGGCGAAGAAGGCGCTCGAAGGGGCGCTGCGCGAGGCCATCGATCTCAGGGACAATCGCATCACGAGCGAGCACGTCCTGCTTGGAATAGTACGCAATGAAGAAGACGGTACGGCCGTACGCTTGCTGCGCAAACTCGAGGTTACCCCGGAGGCGCTCCGGGAGCGGCTCGACCAGCTTCGGGGACGGGCGGCCTGAACGACGACGCGGCGGCGTTCAGCCAGGCGACCTCACGCGGCTTACAGGCGATGCAGGCTCTCCTTCAACTTGGCGGAGATGAACGCCAGGTCGTCGTCGCCTACGACCAGCGGTGGTGCGAGGGTGATCACGTTGTTGAAGCCCGCCACCGTGTCGCCGTTCTTCCCGACGATGAGTCCCCTCTCCTTGCACCCGGAGATGACCTTGGTGACCTTGTCGGCCGCAGCCGGGGCCCGGCTCTGTTTATCTTCGACGAGCTCTATCCCGAAGAGGAGGCCCTTGTGCCGGATCTCCCCGACGTTCGGATGGTCTTCGAGTTCGGCGAGCTCGTTCCTCAATCTCTCACCCATCTCCGCCGAGCGCCCGGGCAGACCTTCTTCGTCCATAATCTCGAGGTTCTTCACCGCGAGGGTGCACGCCGCCGGGTTGCCGCCGAAGGTGTTTACGTGGCGGAAGTGGTCGTATTCTTCGGTACCCTTGAACGCCTCGAAGATCTCACGCTTCACGGCGGTGGCCGAGAGCGGCAGATAGGCGCTCGTGATGCCCTTCGCCATCGTCACGATATCCGGCTTGACGCCGTAGTGCTGGTAGCCGAAACGCCGGCCCGTTCGGCCGAAACCGCAGATCACCTCGTCTGCGATGAACAGGACGCCGTTCCTCTGGCAGATCTGCGCGACTTCTTCGACGTAGCCGTCGGGTGGCACGAGCACACCGCCGCCGGTGATGATGGGCTCCATGATGACCCCGGCCACCGTCTCGGGAAGCTCCCACTGGATAGTGCGCTCTATGGACCTGGCGCACTCCATATTGCACGCGGGCCGGTCGGCACAGTAAGCGCAGCGGTAGCGATCAGGGGGCGCGACGTGCAGGAAGCCGGAAGCGAGTGGCTCGTAGCGGTACTTGCGCAGAGCCTGGCCCGTGGCCGCCAACGAGCCCATGGAGTTGCCGTGGTATGCCCGGTAGCGGGAGACGAACTTCCACCGCCTCGGCTCGCCATTCTGCTCGTGGTACTGGCGGGCCACCTTGAAGGCTACCTCGTTCGCCTCAGACCCCGAGTTGGAGTAGAAGATGACGTACTCGTCGTCGAGCCACTCGTTGAGTCTCTCGCCGAGCTCCACGGCGGGCTCGTGACCCATCGTGAGCGGATAGTAGGGTAGTTTGACGAGCTGCTCGTAGGCAGCCTTCGCCAGCTCTTCGCGTCCGTAGCCCACGTTGACACACCACAGACCGGACATACCGTCGAGATAACGGTTGCCTTGGGCATCGGAGATCCAGGCCCCCTTCCCCTCCGTCACGATTATCCGCGGGGCCGGCGCTGTGCCTCCCCCCTCGACCGGCGTGTAGCGCGACAGGGCGTGCCAGACGAAACGCTCGTCCTTCTCGGCCAGCTCGCGGATTCTCGCATCCTTGGTCTCCATGCCAGTCTCCTACCTGAGTAGCTTCTCTGGGTCGGTGTAGCTCAGGTCGTGGGCCTCTGCTACGGGCTCCGAGACGAGGCTACCGTCCAGCGTGGAGAGACCCTTCGCCAGCGCAGGGTCTTCCGCGGCGGCGCCCTCGATCCCCTTGTCGGCGAGCCTGATGAGGTACGGCAGCGTTACGCTCGTGAGCGCTAGCGTGGAGGTCCTCGCCACAGCCCCTGGTATGTTGGCTACGCAGTAGTGGACGACCCCTTCTTCCACGTACGTGGGGTCCGAATGCGTTGTCGGCCTGGCTGTCTCGATGCAGCCGCCCTGGTCTATGGCGAC
>JARDZQ010000464.1 GCA_029240775.1 Rubrobacteraceae bacterium
TCTCCGAGCCGTCCTCGTTGGCGAGGGATGCGCCGCCGGCGAGGGCGCCGATGGTCCCGGCGAGGTCCTGTATCTCGGAAGGGATCACGAAGAGCTTGCTCGCCGGACCCTTCGCCATCTCGGGGAGCGCCCTCAGGTAGAGAAAGCGGAGGGACTCGGGGGAGAGGTCGGAGCTCTCCAGGCGCTCGAAGAGACGCCCGGTCATCTCGATCTGGGCGGCCTGGACGTTGCGGAACGCTTCCGCTTCTCCCTGCGCTCTCAAGATGGCGGCCTCACGCTCGCCCTGCGCCCGGAGGATCGCGGACTCCTTCTCGCCCTCGGCCTGAAGGATGGCGCTTCGCTTGTTGCCCTCGGCCGTTAGGATCGCGGCGCGGCGGGTCCGCTCGGCCTGCATCTGCTTCTCCATAGCCTGCTGGATGTCGCGCGGGGGGATGATCTCCTTGAGCTCCACCCTCGTCACCCTGATGCCCCACTTCTCCGTCACCTCATCCAGGACCGTGCGGAGCTTGGCGTTGATCTCGTCGCGCGAGGTAAGGGTCTTATCCAACGTAAGGTTGCCGATGACGTTTCGTAAAGTCGTCTGCGTGATCTGCTCCAGCGCCAGGTGGAAGTTCGCGACCTCGTACTCGGAGGCGCGGGCGTCCACGACCTGGTAGTAGACGACGGTGGAGATCTGCATCCCAACGTTGTCGTTGGTTATAACGGCCTGGGGCTGGAAGGCGACGACCTGCTCCCTGAGGTCGGTCTTGGGTAGCATTCTGTCGACTACCGGGACAACGAACGTCAGACCGCTCAACGCGGTCCGATGGTAGCGGCCCAGCCGCTGCACGATCGCGACCCGGCTCTGCGGGATGATCCTGACGCTCCTCGCCGCCACGAGGAACACGACCACCGCCAGCACGCCGAGCAGGATTAATCCTACGCTCACGACTTCTCTCCTTCCTCGATGCCAACAGCCTCGACGAGGGCCGTGACGCCGTCCGTGTCAAGGACCCGTACCCGGGCCCCCGCTTGTATACCCTGCTCCGGATAGACCGAGCGGGCCGTCCAGAACTCCCCGCTCCCTATCCGTACCGTCCCGCTGCCCCCGGGCTCGATGGCGTTCGTGACGATGCCACTCTTGCCCGCGATGCTCCCGCGTCCCTCGTACTGCTCGCTAGCGCGGAAGGAGATCCTGTGCATAATCGCAGGCCGCAATATGACCATGCTGAGAGCCGAAGCAACGACGAAGCCTATCGCCTGTGCGACGAGGGGCATCCCGAGGAAAGCCATCCCAAGGCCGACGAGCGCGCCGAGCGAGAAGAAAAGCAAAAAGAAAGAGACGGAGAGGAGTTCACCCGCGAAGGCAAGGGCGGCCAGCACGGCCCAGAAGACGATGTCAAGGTTCTCCAAAATCTGATCTCCTTGATACGAATTTTATACCAGCCCCAACGAGCGCGTCGCGCCCGCATGGCTTCCTCAGTTCCCGTAAGGGACCCATAACAAGAGAGGAGCTCCCGAACGAGAGCCGCGCCTGGCCTGAGCCTATGGCAGACCCGTTCAAGGTGACGCGAGAGACCGCGTGAAAGAACGTCCTGGGCCATACTACGTCCACCGTAGTGGCGCCGGAGAGGAGCTGCGACCATGACCCAGGAGCAACACTACGACGCAGTCGTGATCGGCTCCGGCCAGGGCGGGAACCCGCTGGCCCGCGCACTGGCGGACTCGGGGCGCAGGACCGCGCTCGTGGAGCGCGAGCACGTCGGCGGCACCTGCATAAACGAGGGCTGCACTCCGACGAAGACGATGATCGCCAGCGCGAAGGTGGCCTACCTCAACCGCCGCTCGGCTGACTACGGCGTTCACGACGGGCCCGTGAGCGTAGACATGAAGAAGGTCAGGCAGCGCAAGCGGGAGATCGTGGACAGCTTCCGCGACGGCGACGAGCGACGCCTCGAGAGGGCAGGGGTTGACCTGGTCCTGGGCGAAGCCTCTTTCGCCGCCCCGGAAGAGCTCGCGGTTCGCATCACCGAGGGCGGGACCCTGCGCCTCACCGCCGGGAACGTCTTTATCAACGTTGGAGCCCGCCCATCCAGCCCGCCAGTAGAGGGCCTGGATAGCGTGCCCACCCTGACCTCCACCACGGTCATGGAGCTGGACGAGGTCCCTGAGCATCTGCTGGTCCTCGGCGGCGGCTACGTGGGCCTCGAGTTCGCCCAGATGTTCCGGCGCTTCGGCAGCGAGGTGACCATATTGCAGCGGGGCCCGCAGCTCCTCTCGCGTGAGGACGCCGACGTGGCCGGAGCCGTCGCCGATCTCCTGCGCGAAGACGGCGTCGAGGTGCTCCTAGAGACCAGGGCGGAGCGCGCCGGCCAGACCGCGAGCGGGAGGATAGAGCTCGCAGTCCGCACGCCCCAGGGTGAGCGCGAGCTCGAAGGCTCCCACCTGCTGGTCGCCGCGGGCCGGACGCCCAACACCGATACGCTCGGCCTGAACGCGGCCGGTGTCGAGACGGACGAGAAGGGCTTCATACGCGTAAACGAACGCCTCGCCACCAACGTCGCGGGCATCTGGGCTCTGGGCGACGTCAAGGGTGGCGCGGCCTTCACCCACGTTTCCTACGACGACTTCCGCGTCATCAAAGCCAACCTAATCGACGGCGCAGACGCAACCACCTACGGGCGCCTCATTCCCTACACCCTCTTCACGGACCCG
>JARDZQ010000465.1 GCA_029240775.1 Rubrobacteraceae bacterium
GAGCGTCTCTAGGTGCCGGAGCTACCCGAGGTTACGGTCATCTAGGAGGACGTAGAGGCTCTGGCCGCCGGGCGCAAGGTGTTGCGCGCCGGGGTCTTCAGGCCGGACGTGACCAACGTCGAGCCCGAGCAGTTCGAGAGGAGGCTCGTCGGAAAGAAGCTGCGGGGGACGGGGAGGCGAGGCAAGATCACGCTCCTCGACTTCGGGGACGTCGTCGGGGTTATCCACTTCTTGATCTCCGGGCGCGTCCTGCGGCTCCGGGCCTGGACCGAGCCGGACAGGATCAACACTGCCGTCCTAGAGTTCGAGGGCGGGCTCGTCCTGGCCTTCACCAGGCTCTGGCTCGGCTACTTCCACCTCTACGAGCCGGGTAGGGTGGCCGAGCACCCCCTGATCTCCCGCCTCGGCCCAGACCCCTTCTCGGACGATTTCACCCCGGAGTACCTGGCGAAAGCCCTGAACAGGAAGGCGTCCGTCAAGGGGCTCCTCCTCGACCAGTCGATAATCGCCGGCCTGGGCAACATCTACGTTGACGAGGTCCTCTTCGCCGCGTGCGTCCACCCCGCGCGCAAGGCGAACACCCTGAGCCCGGGGGAGATAGAGGCCATCCACGCCGCGACGCGCGACATCCTCGGGCGGGCCATCGAGTTGCGGGGGACGACCTTCGACTCCTACCACGACGCGTTCGGCGAGACCGGCAAGTTCCAGCACCAGCTCAAGGTCTTCACCCGCGCGGGCGAGCCCTGCCCAAGGTGTGGCGCCGAGATCGTCAAGTCGCGCGTCGCGGGCCGCGGCACCTATACCTGCCCCGCCTGCCAGGGGGCAGGCTAGCACGCTACGCCCTTGGGACTTCGCTTCTCAGCACGTCCCCTACAGCGGATTTCAGTTTGGTTGACCCGTATCGCATGTTGCGATACAGAGGATTCTGTGAAAAGTCGACTCGACCGCCTGCGCATGCATGACGTACGCGGGTCAATATCAGCGCAACCCTCTATAAAGGGGACTTGTCAGCACTTCAGCCCAGAATTGCTCGGCTGATTCAGCCGGTCTCCGGGGCGTTTCCGCCATCTGGCGCTGGCTCTATGACTTTCGGGTTGGAGTCGGCCAGCTCCTGGGCTTCAGCGTAGGTCTTCTCGGCCTTCTCGTAGCCGGCCCCGATCTCTTCCAGGAGTTTCAGGGCCTGATCGCGGTTGTTCTCGAGGGCAGGGTCTTCTTCGAGGAGGTCGTAGAACTCTACCTCCTTGGCCTCGGCGGCGAGTTGGGCGTCCATGGCCTCAGAGAGCAGGCGCGCATACCGCTTTATGGTCCGGTTCACATCGAGGTCCTGGACGCCGGCGAGCGACTCCCTGGCGTCGGCGAGGTTGCCGCGTGCCTCCTCGAGTGTGTTCTTGGCCTCGGTGATGCGGTCTCTCTCGCCGGAGGGGTCTTCGCCGGCCTCTATCTGCTCCTTAACGTCCGCGTAGGTGTCGCGGGCCTGCTCGAAGAGCTGGTTGTGCGCCGCTATGGACTCGTTCGCCTCGACGATCGCCTCGTTTGCCTGCTCCCTGGGGTCAACCCCGAGGACGCCCGAGCACCCCCCGAGGAGGAGCGCGGAGAGCGAGAACACGACGATCAGCGCGCGAGGGTTTATTATGTGTGCCATGAGCGAGGAGAGTTTACCGCCTTTCGCGGCAGTCGCGCTGCGCTCCTTTCCCGGGAGCGTGCGGCGCGCGCTGGGCAGGTTCTTCGGCCGCCGGCGTCGCGTCGAGGAAGCTGCTGTACCTGTCGACGACTCCGCGCTACGCTCGCGGGCGGCCGCGGCGATCCGCGAGTACGCGAGCGCCCATGCCACGCTCTTCGAGCGGGCAGAGCGTCTGAGGGAGAGAGCCGAGCGCCTGGAGAAGGCCGGGACGCCTAGCGAGAGCGCCCGCAACCGCGCCGAGCGAGCGCACAGAGAGGTCGAGGCCGGCCTCGCTGCCCTTCGCGCCTCCTTCACGGACGGCGGGAGCGAGGACCGGGGTGCCTTCGACCGGGAGGTGGCGCTCCGCTACCCGGCATTCCAACCTCCCGGCGAGAACGCCTGAGGCCTACTCGCCGGAGGTCACGGAGCCGTAGGCGTCCCTGGCGAACTTTCGGGCATGCGGACCGGTACGCGGGTTCAGGAACAGGAAGCCCACGGTGGCCACGAGGACCAGAAGCAGTAGCCGGCGGCCGGCGCCACCCCTGCGCACCCGCTCGCCGCGAACCCGCTTGCTGCCTTCCTGGGCGGCCTCCGCCGCCGCCTCGACCTGCTTGCGGAGCTTGTCGTCGTCCCAGAGCCGGGTGAGTATGTCGGAGGGATCCTCATCGGAGAGCTCGTCGATTATGTTCCGTGCCGACTCGATGAAGACGCGGATGTTGTTCCTGAGGTCGTCGTCGTAGAGCAGGCGCTCGATGATGGGCCTGGCCCCAGCGTAGGCGGCTCCCAGCGCCGCCATCGGGACGAGCCGCGTGGACTCTGCCTGCTCTCTCAGTCTCTCTGCCCGGCTCTTTCTGCCAAACACCACAAAACCTCCCTGTCGTTCGCGTCATCCTCTGTCTTTCGGGTTCCTACATCATACCCGACTTGGCCGGGCTTCTACCTTCCGAGCGGCGCCAGCCTGATGCGCAGCGCCTCCCCGTCGACCTTGAGGGTCTCGCCGTCCGGGGTGCCGTCGTCGAGGTCGAGCTCGCGC
>JARDZQ010000466.1 GCA_029240775.1 Rubrobacteraceae bacterium
CCTAGCATGGAAGCAGCCTCCGGATCGAGCCCCAAGGTCTCGGTGGTCATCCCGACCCTGAACGCGGGTCCCAGCTTCGGAGATCTTCTCGAGCGGCTCCTCGATCAGGAGATGCCATTCGGCTACGAGGTCCTGATGATCGACTCCGGCTCGACCGACGGCACGGCCGAGCTGGCCTGGCGGCATGGGGTAGCAGTGCACGAAATCGCCCGCGGCGAGTTCGGCCACGGCGCGACGCGCAACCTCGGAATCTCCCTCTCTAGAGGGGAATACGTCGCCTTCATCGTGCAG
This sequence comes from Rubrobacteraceae bacterium, assembly GCA_029240775.1. Classification (GTDB taxonomy): domain Bacteria; phylum Actinomycetota; class Rubrobacteria; order Rubrobacterales; family Rubrobacteraceae; genus JALYGY01. Next base: position 292 of record JARDZQ010000466.1, read on the forward strand.
GATGCCATGCCGCTCGACGGGCGGTGGCTGTCCTCGATGGTCGGGGACCTCGATGCAGATAATCTCGTGGCCGGGGTCTACGGGCGCCAGGTCCCGCGTCCCGAGAGCGGTCCGCTGGCCCGCGCGCTGGTCAACGGCTGGCCCACCGCCAGTCTCGAACGCCGGGTACAGTACGTGGAGGACCCGGCGATCTATCGTGGGTTGACCCCGTCCGAGCGCCGCTCGCTCGCGACCTTCGACAATGTGAGCTCCTGCGTGCGACGCTCGGTGTGGGAATCCATCCCCTTCGAGCGGGCTGGCTTCGGGGAAGACATCCGGTGGGCCAAGAGCGTCCTGGAGGCGGGCTACAAGCTTGTCTACGAGCCGCGTTCGGCCGTGCTCCACTCGCACGAGCGCGGCGCCCTGTACGACCTGCGGCGTAACTATGTGGACGGAGAGGTACTCCTCAAACTCTTCGACCTGACTCCCACGCCGAACCTGTCCCTCTGGCTCCTGAACGTGCTCCGCTCCTGGGCGCACCTCTACCTCCGACGATATGGAAAGGCCACGGGAGGTGGACCGCCCCTTGCACTGCTCGCTTTTCGATACGCCCTCTGCTCCCAGACCGGACTGTACCTGGCGGCGAAGAAACACCGCCTCCCCCGCAGCCTGGATGTGTTCCTGCGCAGGGGCATCTAGGCCCGTATAATCGCTGACATATGAGTACGGCGAGCGTCGCGGGGTGTCCGACTGACGGGAGCTCCCCCATTATATTCCTCCGGCGGTGAAGATCCTCTTCACCGTCCACCAGTTCTTCCCGGACCACCGCGCCGGCGTGGAGATCGTGACGCTGGGACTGGCGCGGGAACTCAACGCCCGCGGGCACGAGCCGCTAGTGTTCGCCGCGAAGCGCAGCATCCCCGGCAGCGGCATCGAGCCCTACGAGACACAGGACTACGAGTACGAGGGGATCCCCGTCCGCAGGGTGGGCCGCCCGGAAGAGGGCCTCTCGCGCCCTTACCACCTGAACTTCCAGAACAAGGAGATGGCCCGCAAGGCGCGCGAGTACGTGCGCGAGACGAACCCGGATGTCATCCACGCGATGCACCTCCAGGGCCTCTCGGCGAGCGTCCTGCCGGCCTTCAAGGAGGCCGGCATGCCCTTGGTGTTCACGGCCGCCGATTTCTGGGCGATCTGCCCCGTCGTGGACCTGCGAAGGCACGACGGCGCCCTGTGCACGGGGCCCGAAGTCACCCACTGCGTCCGCTGCATAGCGAGCCGCAACCCCGACCCTCGCGTGAGAGGCGTAGCTCGCAGGATCCCCGGCTCCCTCCTGCGAGCCGCCGACCTGACTTCCCGGACGCCCCTGCGCCGCCTCTCGCTACCTTTGCGCCAGATCGGGGCCGTACGGGAGCGACCCGCCCGTATAAGGGAGAACATGGAGCTCGTGGACCACATGGTCGCCTACACCAGCCTCACGCAAAACCTGCTCCTCCGCAACGGCGTGAGGGCTGGGAAGACGATGATCTCACACTATGGGATCGATACTTCAGGCCTGGCCGAGGCAGCAGAGAGGCGGCTCCCTTCCTCGACGCTGCGGGTCGGCTTCGTCGGAACCCTGGCTCCGCACAAGGGGTGCGACACCCTCGTGCAGGCCTTCCGGATGCTCCCTCCCGAGCTCGACGCGACACTCTCCGTCCACGGTGACCCGGAGCGGTACCCTGCTTTCGCCCAAGAGCTGCGCAAGGGTGCCGCTGACGACCGCAGGATCTCCTTCCCCGGTGCCTTCTCGCGCAATGAACTCGACCTGATCATGTCCGAGCTGGACGTCCTGGTCGTGCCCTCCCGCTGGTATGAGAATGCTCCCGCCGTAATCTTCGAGGCCTTCGCTGCCAAAGCACCCGTCGTTGCCACCGACTTGAAAGGCATGTCCGAGTTCATCAGCCATGGAGAGAACGGCTTACTCTTCGAGCTGGAGAACGCAGCAGAGCTCTCGCAGCAACTCAGGCGGCTGCGCGAAGAGCCGGGTCTCCTAAGAAGATTGCGCGCAGGTATCAGTCCCGTCAAGACCATAGGGGAGTACGCGGACGCGCTCGAAGAACTCTACGCCTCCCTCATGCGGGGGCAGTAGCTGGCGCCGCCGGGCAGCTTCTGTAACACAAAATCACAACTTTGTAACAATCAGAATCACCCATCTGGGGGTGCGCTGCGCGCCACTCTGCTCTATTATTCGGGGACCAAAATCTTGACGGGGGAGGAGAAGATGCGCAAGTTATGGATCGTACTTGGGCTAGCCATGTTGCTAGTCACGGTAACGGCGGGTGTTGCGCTGGCCGTCACGAAGACGTGTAACGGCGTACCATGCAAGGGCACCGACAATGAGGACGTTCTCCACGAGCGGAAACGCCATGACCGCATATTGG
>JARDZQ010000467.1 GCA_029240775.1 Rubrobacteraceae bacterium
CCCATGCCGGCGGCGGCTATGGCGTCGCTGACGAGGCAGACGCGGTCCGGGCCGAGCATGCGGAACGCGAGGGCGACCATCTCCGGGTGGACGTGGAGCCCGTCGGCTATGAGGCCGCAGACGACCCTCGGGTGGGCGAAGGCAGCACCGAGGAGACCAGGCTCTCTGTGGTGCATTGCGCTCATGGCGTTGAAGAGGTGGGTGACACCGGCCACCGACGCGTCGAACGCTTCATAGGCCACCTCGAAGGGGGCTCCGGAGTGGCCTGCGGAGACGACCACGCCGCGCCTCGAGGCGAGCGTCATCAGCTCTTCCGCCCCCTCGAGCTCGGGAGCTAGGGTGACCATACGTACCGGGCCGAGGTCGAGAAGGTGGGCGAGCAGGCCGGGATCCGGCGGCACGATATGGGCGGCGGCGTGCGCGCCCTTTTTGTCCACGTTTATGAAGGGCCCCTCGAGGTGGACGCCGAGCGGCTCCGCGCCCGACGAAGGTTCCGCCGCGGCGAGCACGGGCAGAACCTCCTCGTAGAGACTCTCTGCGGAGGAGATGACGGTCGGCAGATACGAGGTGGTCCCGGTCGCAAGGAGGGCTTTCGAGAGCTCCGCCGCCCGGAGGGGCTCTGTGGCAACGTCCACGCCGAAGGCGCCGTTGACCTGCAGGTCAACGAAGCCCGGCAGGAGCAGGGAGTCCGTATATTCGTGGACCTCCCCGGCGTCGCCCAGCAGTGAGTCGTCCGGGCTCACGTCAGCGATGGATCCGCCCTCGAGCAGGACGCTACCCTCGGGCCAGACTTCGTAGTCCGTGACCACCTGCCCCCGGAGCGCTACGAGCTCCCCCTCCGACTCTCTCATGCTCTCCCCCTGACCAGCGCCTGCGGCGTGAACTCCTCTACGGCGGGAGCAGGGCGCACGTCGGGGACGCGCGCGAGCAGGAAGATACCCAGAGCCATGATCACGGCGAGCGCTCCGATGGAGATCCTGTAGGCCATCCCCTCGAGCGCCCCGAAGACAACGAGCAGCAGCGCCGTGAGCGCGGGCCCGAGGACGGCCGAGAACCTGCCGGCGAGCGAATAGAGCCCGAAGAACTCGCCGAGTTTCTCGGGCGGCGAGAGGGCGACGAGCATGACCCGGCTGACGGTCCAGGTCCCGCCGAGCGCTACCCCCACGAGCGGTCCGACGAAGAACAGCGTCCAGGCGGCGGGCGCGAGGGCCGTAAGCACGATGGCGACGAGCCACAGGGCGAGCACGACGAGCAGCGTCCTCTTCGGCCCGGCCCTGTCCGTGGCGATCCCCGAGACGGCCGACCCCACGACGGCGAAGACCGTCGAAAAGAGGAGCAGGTTCCTGACCTCAGCGCTCACCATCCCGAAGACCTCCCGACCGTAGAGCGCCATGTTGGAGATCGCCGTGTTGGCCGCGTCCATGTACAGCACGGTGGCCAGGATGAACGTCCCCATCCCCGCGTAGCCGCTGCGCAACCTTGCCAGCGTGCGGACGACGTCGCGGTAGGCTGCTCCGAGCGAGACGGGGCGCGGCGGTCGCACCGCCGGGTCGGGGACGAAGAAGAACGCCGGCAGGCTGAAGAGCAGATACAGGAAGGCCGTCGGCAGGAAAGTGTTCTGGTTCTGCTCGGCGCCGGTCTCGGCCCAGCCGCCGAAAGGCCCGAGGATGGAGCGCACGGCCTCGCCGCCGGAGACGAAGAAGGTCAGGACTACGAGGGCCAGGATGGTGCCTACGTAGCCAGCGGCCGTGCCGTAGCCGCTGATCCTGCCCGCCCCGCGCCCAACCGCGACCCCCGGTAACAGCGCGTTGTAGAAGACGAGCGCCGACTGGTAGGCGAGGTCCGCCGCCACGAACAGTGCCACCCCCACCACGACCCCGCCCGCGACGTCGAGCGCCGCCGTGAGCGCGACCGAGGCGAACGTAAGGGCCACCAGGTAGGGGACCCGGCGCTGCCTCAGGTCGGCGACCGCGCCCAGCAACGGAGCCGTAAAGAGCACCAGGAGCGCCGAGACGGCCGTGGCCGCGTTGACGAGGGGGGCGCCGTTTCCGACCTGCGCATCCACCCACAGCGGAAAAAACACCGTCAGGATGCTCACAGAGAAGATCGTGTTCGCGAAGTCGTAGAGGACCCAGGCCCAGACAGCGAGCGCTTTGGAGCGGTCAGCCATCAGCTATCAGCCTTCAGCCCGCGAAGCCGACCATGAGGGACATCGCGGCTATGTCCGGGCTTCCTCGCTTGGCCTCGGGGACGAGCTCCTCTGCGACGACGAAGATCATGGCGCCCGCGGCGAAGGCGAGGGCGTAGGGCAGGATGGGCCTCGCCAGGATCACGGCCGCCGCCCCGAGAACCCCCGCGACCGGCTCGACCACCGCCGAGAGCTGGCCGTAGAAGAAGCTCTTCGCGCGAGACATCCCCTCGCGCCTCAGGGGCATGGCCACCGCCGTGCCCTCGGGGAAGTTCTGGAGCCCGATGCCGATCGCGAGCGCCACCGCCGCGCCTAGAGAGGCCCCGGGCACCCCCTCCGAGATGCCGAGGCCGACCGCTCCGAAGGTGACGCCCACCGCAAGCCCTTCGGGGATGTTGTGCAGGGTTATGGCCGACACCAGGAGCACGCTGCGGCGCCAGCTCGTGTGGATGCCCTCCGCCTCGTAAATCTTCATCCCGGGGTGCAGGTGCGGGAGCAGTCGGTCCAGGAGCCGCAGGAAGACGCCGCCGGCGAGAAACCCGATGACCGGTGGCACCCACTCGGGCAGAGATCCCGCTTCGGAGAGCTCTATGGCCGGCGCCAGCAGCGACCAGAAACTGGCGGCGATCATGACCCCCGCGGCGAACCCGAGCATCGCGTCCAGCAGCTTGCGGGGTACGTTCTTGGTCCCGAACACCAGCGCCGCTCCGAGCGCCGTCATCCCCCACGTGAAACATGTGGCCAGAAGCGCCTGCACGACGGGCGACAACCCCGTGAAGAGATCTATCATCGCGCCCCTACTGCGGGCGTTTCCTGTCCGGTGCCAAACACGGCCACATTGATAGCATGCAGCGGCCTGTCGCGAAAGAGGGCCACCACTAGACGAGCAACGCCGTCGCGTACATGATGGCGACCCCGACCACGAACCCTCCCAGGTTGGGAGCTGAGAGGGCAGGGCTCTTTGTCCGGGCCGAGTCTTTGAGGAGGAGCCGCGTAACCTCGTAGATGACCTGAAGGATGGCCCCGGCCCCGACCGCCAGGAAGATGGCCGCCAGCAGATTGGAGAAGGCGAAGCCCCCGATCCAGGTCCCCACGATGGCCGGCCCCCCGCCGAGCAACGCCAGCCACAGGAAGTGCACGAGGCGCGGCCTCTCCCTCAAGATGGGCGCGGCGATGCCGACCCCCTCGGTGATGTTGTGCAGCGTGAAGCCCACGACCAGGAAGACACCGAGCGCCGCCTCCCCTAGGGCGAACGCCGCCCCGATGGCGAGCCCCTCCCCCAGGTTGTGCAGCCCTATCCCAAGCGCTATCCGGTACGAGGTGCCGAGCCGGCTCGACTCCTCGCGCCCCCGCCGTAGCAGCCGCTCGGTCCCCAGGAGCCCGAGCAGCGTTAGCAGGGTAAGCAGGATCACGAGCGGGATACCGGAGAAGATCCCCGGCAGCGCGGCGGCGACCTCCACCGCCTCCTCCAGCGTGTCCACGACGAGGAAGGCGAGCAGCCCGACCGTCAGCGCCAGCACGAAGTTCATGCCGGAAGATCCCAGCCGCCTCAAAAACGGATACCAGAGCAGCCCCAGGGCTACCGGGATCACCCCGACATAGGTCCCGATGAGCGCGTAGCGCCAGAAGGTCCCGCCCGAGAACTGCGGCGTGAGGATGGCCACCGGCACCTCCGCGTCGAAGGTGGTCCCCGTGCTCGTGATGAGGACTATCTCGTAAGCCTCGCCCTCGACCCACGAGTACGGGATGGTCACCGTCGCAGACCCCAACCGCGGGATAGTGCTGTCCGGTTCCGCCTGGAAGTCCCAGATCGCGTCGTTCACCACGACCTGGCTCAAGGTCACGGGCTCGGGCCCGCCGTTCCTGACCTCGAGGACGAACTCGTTCTCCGTCGGCAAGGCCACGCGCTGCACGCTGAGGTCCTCCACAGGCGGCGCGTCTTCGCGTCGCACCCCCGCCCCGTTGAGCACGATGAAGGCTAGCAGCACCCCGAGGCCCAGGAGCGGTACGAGCCCGAGGAGTACCCAGCCCGCTCCACGCTCGCTCTTCCCCATCTCTACCCCTCCACCACGTCGAAGAGACCCATCCAGCCGAGCTCGGCGAACTCGCTGACGTGGGCGTGGAACATGAACCTGCCTGGGAATTTGTAGCGGAACTCCATGATCCCGCGCTCCCCCTGCCCGAATACCTTGGTGTCCGTGTAATCCGAAGGCTCGAGTCTGGTGCCCGTTGGGTAGTAGTGGAAGAAGTTGGCGTGAGTGTGGAAGCTGTTGATGAAATCGAACTCCAGCGCGTTGACGACGTACACCCTGACGAGCTCGTCTTTCTTTATCTGCACCGGGTTCTTCTGGTAGTGGAAGGCGACGGTGTTGACAGCGTAGACCTCGTTTGAGGCGTCGAAGTTGGTGTCGAAGCCATTCATGACCATAACCATCTCGTCGGCCTCCGGGCGCCCCTCCTTGGGGTCTATGACGAACGCTCCGTAGAGCCCCTTCTCGATGTGCTTGCGCAAGGGC
>JARDZQ010000030.1 GCA_029240775.1 Rubrobacteraceae bacterium
GGACCTTTCGCGCTCCTGACGCTTGCGCGAGTTCTCGAACTCGGCCTTCAGGCGGCGAAGAGCATCGAGGTACTCGTCCCGCTCCTGGCGCGCCGCCTCTAGCTCCGCGCGGAGGGCGACCGGCTCCTCCGAGGAGGAGCCGGTCTGAGCGACGATCTCCTCTTCCACGGGAGCCTCCTCGGCGTCCTCCGTCACGCCCGGTTCCTGTATGGAGGCAGGGTCGGTTGGGTGGCCCTGGGCCTCCTCGACCTCCTCTGGGGTCTCCCCTTCTTCCCGCCTCTCCGGCTCGCGCTTGTTCTCTTCGCTGCTCAAGGCTCTCGTCTTCCTCCTGTCGGTAGCTCGGGCTGACGGCCGGGGAGGACCGTCCCCGGCCGCTCGTCCGGGAAGCTACTTGCGCTCCTCGTCCTCCTCGTCGTCGACGATCTCGGCGTCCTCGACCACGTCCTCTGCGTCGTCGGTGGCGCCAGCGGAGCTAGCCTGCTGCTGCTCCTGGGCCTCCCTGTAGAGAACCTCCGAGAGCTTGTGGGAGGCGGTCATCAGAGCCTCCTGCTTGGCTTTGATCTCCTCGATGTCTCCGCCGGCGAGGGCCTCCTTCGTCTCCTTTATCGCCTGCTCTATCTCGAGCTTCGTGTTCGGGTCCACCTTGCCGTCAACGTCCTTCAGGGAGCGCTCTATGGAGTAGACCAGGTTATCGGCGTTATTACGAACGTCAGCCTCCTCGCGGCGGCGCTGGTCTTCCTCGGCGTGCGACTCGGCGTCGCGGACCATCTGCTCGATCTCGCTCTCCGCGAGACCGCTGGAGGCGGTGATCGTGATCCTCTGCTCCTTGCCGGTGCCGAGGTCCTTAGCCCCGACGTTCACGATGCCGTTGGCGTCTATGTCGAAGGAGACCTCGATCTGGGGCACGCCGCGCGGCGCGGGTGGGATGCCTACGAGCTGGAAGTTTCCGATCAGCTTGTTGTAGGCCGCTATCTCGCGCTCGCCCTGGTAGACCTTGATCTCCACCGAGTTCTGGTTGTCGTCTGCGGTCGTGAAGACCTCGGCCTTGCGCGTGGGTATGGTGGTGTTGCGCTCGATGAGCTTGGTGAACACCCCACCCTTGGTCTCGATGCCCAAAGAGAGAGGCGTTACGTCGAGGAGCAGCACGTCCTTGACCTCGCCCGCGAGCACGCCGGCCTGGATGGCGGCGCCGATGGCGACGACCTCGTCAGGGTTGATGCCCTTGTGGGGCTCCTTGCCCGTGATCTCCTTGACCTGCTCCTGCACCGCGGGGATGCGGGTCGAGCCGCCAACCAGGATGACCTGGTCCACCTGCCCACTCTGCAAGCCCGCGTCCTCCATCGCCCGCCTGACGGGTCCCGCCGTGGCCTCGACGAGATCCGCGGTCAGGTTGTTGAACTGCGCCCTACTCAGCGTCAGGTCCAGGTGCTTGGGGCCGTTCTGGTCAGCGGTGATGAAAGGCAGATTGATCGAGGTGCTCGTCGTGGAAGAGAGCTCCCTCTTGGCCTTCTCGGCCGCCTCGACGAGGCGCTGGGCCGCCATCTTATCCTTGGAGAGGTCTATCCCCTCGCTCTTCTTGAACTCCGCGACCATCCACTCGACGATCTTCGCGTCGAAGTCGTCCCCGCCGAGGTGGTTGTTGCCGCTCGTCGCCTTGACCTCGAAGACCCCGTCGCCGAGCTCCAGAATGGAGACGTCGAACGTCCCGCCGCCGAGGTCGAAGATCAGGATAGTCTGGTCGTGCTCCTTGTCCAGACCGTACGCCAGCGCCGCCGCCGTCGGCTCGTTGATGATCCGCTTCACCTCGAGCCCCGCGATGCGGCCCGCGTCCTTGGTCGCCTGGCGCTGCGCATCCTCGAAATACGCAGGCACCGTGATGACCGCTTCCGTCACCTCCTCGCCAAGGTACTCTTCAGCGTCCCTCTTCAGCTTCTGCAGGATCATCGCGGAGATCTCCGGCGGCGAGTACTCCTTGTCCCCCACCTGCACCCGGATGTCCCCGCCGGAGCCAGCCTTGACGTCGTAACCTACGCGCGAAGCCTCTTCCTTCACGTCGCTGAAACGCCGGCCCATGAAGCGCTTGATCGAGTAGATCGTGCGGTCCGGGTTCGTTACCGCCTGCCTGCGCGCAAGCTGCCCGACCAACCGCTCCCCACTCCTCCGGTCAAAGGCCACAACCGAAGGCGTCGTTCGCTCTCCCTCGGAGTTGGTGATCACCACCGGATCGCCACCCTCCAATACCGCTACACAACTGTTGGTCGTTCCCAGGTCTATGCCAATGCTCTTGGCCACAACCGCACCTCCCGAAGATACTGGTTATCTATAAGTAGACGAAGTATAAAATCTTAGTGTAGTGCATTCAAGTTTTTCCAGCCTCCCCGTCGGCGCGAGCAGGTGCGAGCAGGGCTCTGCATAAGGTAGGATTAGGTATTCGGAGGCGTCATGGCTGGCGGGAGGTAACTGGGAGCTTGGAAGAAACCATTCTGTTGGTGGACGACGACGCGGCGTTGCTGGAGGTGACCTCCATCGTGCTGGCGTCGGAGGGCTACCGGGTATTGACGGCTGAGGACGGGATCGAGGCGCTGCGCATCCTCGGCCGGGAGAGGCTGGACCTCGTCGTGCTGGACATCATGCTGCCTCGGATGAGCGGGTTCGAGGTCTTGAAGAAGATGCGGGAGCAGAGTGACGTACCCGTTGTGTTGCTGACGGCCAAGAGTCAGTCGGTGGACAAGGTAGTCGGGCTCGAGCTCGGGGCTGACGATTACATAACCAAGCCCTTCGACACCAAGGAGCTCTTGGCCAGGATCAAGGCGATCCTGCGCCGGTTCGGGCGGCAGGAGGGCAAGGACAGGGATGGCGTGGTGAGGCTCGGGCCGTTAGAGCTCGACCCCAACGGCTACACGGTGAGCCGGGAAGGGGTACCGCTCGACCTGACGCCCACGGAGTTCAAGATCCTGGCGCTCTTGATGCGGCGTCCGGGGCAGGCTTTCACGCGGGCCCAGATCTCCGAGGCCGTCTCGACGGGCTCGCATTATCTGGCCAGCCGCTACATAGACGTTCACATCAGTAGGCTGCGGGCCAAGGTCGAGCGTGACCCTTCGAGACCGGAGATCATTCAGACTGTCCCGAGCGTCGGCTACAGGGCCACCAGGCCGGTCTAGCCAGCGGGGAAGATCATGGGCGCGAAACGCGAGAGAAGGTTCCCACCGGCGCTGGGCTTCAAGGCGCGCATCTTCGTCGCGCTCGTCGGCATCTCCTCGGTGATGAGCCTAATCATCGGTCTCGTCCTCTACTACTTCGCCCAGGATAGGCTGGTCATGGCGGAGAACAGGTTACTCGAGCAGCGCTCCCAGACGGCGAACGCTGGCGCGCAGGACTTCCTCGAGGGTCTGCGCAACCCCGAGGATGGGACCCTCCCTCCGCCGGACGCCTACGCTGAGGAGCTCGTGCAGGCGGTGGCCGACCCGACCGGCCTGGAGGTCATCTACGTAGGGCCGGACGGCGAGCCCCTCGCGGCGCGCGACGGCTTCGGCGCTCCCAAGGACCCGCGGAAGGCGTACGAGACCGTGGGCATCGGCGAGGGTACGCTCGAGCAGGTATCGGGGTCTCGGAGCGGCGAGGGGAGGCTGGTAAGAGGCGAGGGCTCCGACTACGCGGCGCTGTGGCCGCTCGTCGACCCGGGGGAGCGAGCGAGGGGCGTCATGGTCTACGACGTACCCCAGGACCCGCTCAAGGACACGCTCGCGTATTTGCGGTACGGGATACTGGGCGCCATACTCACGAGCGTGCTGCTCGCCGGGGCCGCGAGCTTCCTCCTGACACGCCAGGTAACGCGCCCGCTCTCTGAGACCCGGGACGCCGCCATAAGGGTAGCCTCGGGAGACTACGCGACCACCGTCCCCGTCGTCAGCAGGGACGAGCTCGGCGAGCTCGCCCGGGCCTTCAACTACATGGCCGAGGAGATCGAGCACTACGTCGGCCAGATCCAGGAGCAAAAGAGCCGGCTGGAGGCGGTCCTCGAGGCCTCCCCCGAGGCGCTTGTCACCACTGACCCCGGCGGGAGCATCACGATGGCCAACCCGGCCGCGGCCCGCGTGCTCGGCATCCGGCCTCCAGACCGGGGGCGCACGCTCGAGGAGCTCGGCGCGCCGCCGGGGGTCCTGCGGTGTCTGCGCGAGGCGGCCGCGAACGGGGTCGCCGTCCGCGAGGTCGAGGTGGGAGACAAGGCCTACTGGGCCTACGCGGCCCAGATGAACCGCGCCGAGGATGCGAACGGCAGGGGCGGGGAGGCCGGCATCATACTCGCGGTCCGGGACATAACCGAGCACCGCTCGCTGGAGCGGGCCAAGACCGCCTTCGTCTCCGACGTCTCGCACGAGCTCAGGACGCCCCTGACAACGATCCAGAGCGCGGTGGGTCTCCTCGAGCGTGCCCGCGAGAGGCTCGACCCGCTCGAGCACCGGGCGCTGGAGCTGGCCGACGGGGAGCTCAGGCGCATCCGGGGGATGGTAGAGGAGCTCCTCACCCTCGCCCAGCTCGACTCCTGGCAGTACCAGCTCGAGGTCGGGCCGACGGACATGAGCAGGATCGTCCAGACAGCCATAGAGTCCGTCGAAGCCAAGGCCGAGCGATTTGGTATCCAGGTGAACTTCGAAGGCAGCGCTGACGAGCACCGGTGCGTGTGCGACGCCCAGAAGCTCTACCAAGTCATCCTCAATCTGCTGGACAACGCTATAAAGTACTCGGACGCCGGCGCCCGCGTGGACGTCCGGATCAGGGAGGACCTCTCGTCCCTGACCGTCGAGGTCAAAGACACTGGCGTCGGCATCCCGGAGGAGGACCTCGGCCAGCTCTTCGAGCGCTTCTACAGGGTGGACAAGGACCGCTCGCGCGCCACAGGCGGCAGCGGGCTCGGGCTCGCCATCAGCCGCCAGATCATAGAGATGCACGGCGGCGAGATCTACGTCGAGAGCGAGGTCGGCGCGGGCTCGACCTTCAGGGTGCGCCTGCCGAAGACGCCGATCTCGCGTTCCGCCAGCTATGCGCTCTAGGCTCGGCGCGGCCTTCCTGCTGGCCGTGACGCTCTTGCTCGCGGGCGGGTGCCTGGGCCAGGCCCAGGACACCTCCATCCCGCCCCTGCCGGCGGCTGGCGCGGGGGTGGACGCCGGCCTCGGCCCCGAGGCGCAACCCTTGAGCTACGGTCCCGGGTACAAGGGCTCACCCAGCTTCAGCCCTCAGGGCAGCCGCATAGCGTACGTCGTGGACGGCTACGTGGTGGACAGGCCCGTTGGGGCCGGAGATACCCGCCGCTGGACGACCAGAGACTTCGTGGCCGAGGACGCCGAGTGGACCTTCGAGGACGGCCTCGCCATCTTCGGCGCGGCCTCCGGCCCGGTGCCGGCTGACGAGGCGTCGAGGTCCGTCTATCAGGCGCGCTCCGGGGTGGAGTCGCTCGGCGTCAGGGAGCTCGTCACCGATGTCCTGGCCATGAGCCCGGGTCCCGAAGGGGAGGGCCTCATCGTCGCCCTCCAGACCGGCTCGTACCGGAGCGAGGTCGCCCTGTTGCGCGACAGCGGCGCTGTGGACCGGATCTACACCAGCCCCCTCGGCGGCCGGGTCACGGGGCTGTCCCTCTCGCCTGACGGCCGCAAGGCCGCCCTGGCGGTGCGAACGGCCGGGGACCTCACCTCCTTCGAGCTGCACGCCTTCGATCTCAGGACGGGCACCCACCGGCAGGTAGCGCGGCTGGAGGACGGGCTGGAGATCTTCGGCGCACCGCAGTGGACGCGAAAGGGGATCTGCTACGTCGTAGGGAAAGAGGAAGCGTCGAGCGGCACGGAGCCTCTCTACGACGTCTTTACCGTAACGCCTGGCTCCGACGTCCCGAAGCCAACGCCGGGGGTAGGCGAGGACTTCGTCGCCTCTAGCATCCGGGTCTCGCCCGGCGGGGAGCGCCTGGCCATCATCGGGCGGCTCAACCCCAACGCCCCGATAAACCTCTACGTCCTGGACCTCGCCACACAGACACTCGAGGATCTGACTGTCAACGAAGACATGGAGATAAAGACCGGGCCGGACGACCTCGCCTGGTCCCCCGAGGGCGAGAGCATCGCCATCGTCGCGCGCGGCGCCCTCTCGGAGGAGCCGCGCGTGCGCGCCGCCCCCAAGGGCTCGCTGCTAGAGGACTTCTACAACCTCTACGAGGTCCCCGTTGAAGGCCGGGCGCGGTGAGAGAGGCGGCGCTCTGGATCTCCGGCGCGGTTCTCGCCTTTCTCGCCACGGCGGGCGCCTTCTTGCTGCTGGCCAACCTGGGCACAGGCCCCTCCGAGAGGAACCTGAGACCGGACCCGCGCCCCGACGAATCCGGCCACAACCTGCAGCTGGTCCTGAACCAGGATAGGCTGACGTCCCTAAGAGCATTACCGGGGCAGGAGTTCGAGGTCGGCGTACGCAACGCAGGCGATGAAGACCTGTCGCACGTCAACCTCACCGTCGAGGTCTCCTCCGAGAACACAGCCTTCTCCAACGCCCTCTACTATCGGGAGAACGTGAACGAGCTGCCCGCGGGCAGCTCCGTCCCTGTGCGCTTCTACCTGGATCTCTCGGTAGCGGGAAGCATGGCGTCACGCAGCGCTTCCGCCATCCCGGAGCCGCCGCGCAAGATAATCGAGGTGCGGGCAACGACACCAGAGGGCGTCTCGGCGATCAAGACGGCGATCGTGCCGGTCTGATCAGGTAGGTACGGTTTGCGAGCCGCCCCTACCTTTACGTGTGCCCTTTCTGAGGATCCCTCGCGCGGGCCAGGATGCCCGGCGCGGGGTTGGGGGCCTTGAGGTGCGGCAGCTTTACCTTTCCGAGTAGGCCGCGCGCCAGCTCGCCGACCTCGACGGAGCTGCCCAGGTCGGTGCGCGCCAGCGTATAGGGGCTGCCCCGGTGCCATCCCCGCCGGACCGGCTTCCAGCCGCTCTCCAGAAGGAATCCGGTCGGTGCGTGGTAGGGCGCTTCGCGGTCGCTCGCGATCGCCTCGACCCTCGCGACGCCCCGGTGCTTGAGGTCCCGGAGCATCCGCACCAGCAGTCTGCGGCGCGTGCGCATATCCCCCACGACACAGGCCAGCAGCACTGAGTCCTCGCCCAGAGGTCCCACCGGGTACGCGTCGGCGCGCGGGAGGCGGCCCGCGGGCCCGTAGACCACGAACCCCACGGTCTCTTCGCCCTGGCGCACGGCGAAGCCCGCCGTCCCCCACCCGGTGTTCACCTCGCGGAACCACTCCCCGGCGGAGCAAGCCTCCTCGGTCCAGTGCGAGATCACCGGCTCGAGATCCGGCACCTCTACAACCCGGTGGGCGGAGATCTCCGCGACCGCTGGGACGAAAGACTTGGGTTTCACGGTCCCGGTCTCAGGTCGCCGCCGTCGCCCCGTGGCCGGTCGGGGTTCCCTCTGAGGCGAGCGCGGGTCTCGCGCACCTTCCTCCGGAGCTCCTCCGACCTCTCGGCGCTCCGCTCGGGCGCCTCCTCGCGCGAGACGTCCCGCAGATAGGGCCGCGCGGTGGGCGCGGTCTCCTCTGCGGGGCCGGGCTCCGCCCCGGTTCGCATGTCGGGGCCCTCGCGGGCCTCCGAGATGCGCTCCTGCATCCGTTCCTGGGCCTCGAAGAGAGATTCGCGGCTCCTCTCGCGGGCCTCGCCGGCGCGCTCCCTGATCGAACCCCTCAACTCCCTGCCGCTGCGGGGGGCGAGTAGGATGCCGGCGAGGAGCCCCGCGGCCCCGCCGAGCAAGAAGCTTCTCAGCCGTTGCCTGTCCAGCACCTTCGTCTGCCTCCTCGGAGCTTCCTCGCTCATTCTATTACCCGCTCTTGGCGCGTGTTATGGGGACCCCGTGCCGCGGTGTGGCGGCGTCCAGCAGGAAAGACGCCGAGCGGCGGCCTGCCCGCTCGGCGATCCCCGAGACGCGGTTCGCGACGATCTCGACCGCCGCGTCGGAGGTGTTCTCTATGGAGAGGTTCTCGACCTTCTGTACGCCCGTGCGATCGGCGCTCTTGACGATGTAATCGTGGATCTGGCGAATCTCCTTGAAGTAGGCGATGTACTCCTCAGCCGGACGGCGCATTGCGGTGCCCAGAGCGCGGATGTAGAAGCGCGAGCGGTGGACGTGCTCATCGGTGAGGTACACCACGAGCGGGCAAACGTTCGGATGATCTCGGTATCGTCCCAGGATGACCTCCGGCACCAGGTGGACCCCCTCGATGACGAGGTTCGTCCCCTCCTTGAGACCCCTGTCCACGAGCGCCTCGACCCCGACGGCCACCTGCGCAGCCTGCTGCCTGAACCCGAAGAGCATCGCCTCCCACTCCTCGACCGGCACCCTCAGGTCCTCGCGCTGTATCTCGTAGGAGCTCTTGTGGAGGATGGGAAGGAGGTCCGGGCTTATGGCACGCCTCAAGACCTCCCGGATTGAGTCCGTCCCTATGACGCTCTGGATGTTGAGACGCCTCGCGACGTCGGCGGCGAGCGTGCTCGTCCCCACCCCTGTAGCCCCGCCGATTAGCACGACTATGGGCTCGGTGGACTCTCGCAGGATACGCCACTTGTCCAGCCTGCCCACGACTATGGCGTCTTTCTTGACTAGCTTGTCGCGGACCCGGGCGAGGACCTCCTCCTCCTCGACCGTGTAGCGCTCCTCGGCCAGGAGCTCGGCCCGGACCTCGCTCGCTATCTGGTGCGCCAGCTCGGGCGCGGCCCCGGCCTGGGCGAGGGTCTGCGCCAGGATGCCCCGGGAGAACGGAGTCTGCCGGTCCGCCCTGACTACGGTGATCTCTTGTTCTTCCATAGCACCCCCAGAGCGAAGCCCCTAGTCGCCGAGAATCCGAAGACCCCCGAACTTCCGCCCCCGCCGTCTACTCACCCGGTAGAAAAAGAACAGCAGAAAAGCTACCAACAGCAGCGGCACCAACGGAACGAAGAAACCCACGACACTACCGACCAACCCCACTACGTCTTCGGAGAAGCTCAAGAATATCGGTGAAACTCCCGCGGACGCCGCCTTCGCCGGCGGCCTCAGCAACACCTTCGCCACGGCCACGGCGCCGGCGATCAAGGCTCCTATGGCGAGCCAGGGGAGCGACCCCGTGTCGAGGTCGAAGCCGAGCGCCGCGGTGAATATCATCGCTCCCGCGAAGGCCCGCACCGGGACCATCGCGTAGTTGAAGGCGCGGTCGAGCGCCGGGAGCTTGTCCAGGACGATCTCCACCACAGCGAGCCCCGCGAGCACGCCAAAGGCCGACCACCACCATCCGTCGCCACCAACATCCACGTAGTGCGAAGGCGGCGCGAAGAGTCCCACGGCGGCGAACACGGCGCCGAGCGCTAGCGGCACGAAAGCCCTCACCCCCGCTACGGAGGAGAGGCCGATGCCGAGGCCCAGTGCGAGAAGGATCTCCATCGTGAGCATTATATCTTAGAGGGTCCGGGAGCCCGTTCAACCGAGGTCTCTACCTGAGCTATACTCTTGCTGTTTCATGGTGTAACGTTCCAGGAATTCCGGAGGGTTTTCTTGTCGCAGACGGTCGAGATGGAGAAGATAGTCGCGTTCTGCAAGCGCCGGGGCTTCGTGTACCAGAGCTCCGAGATCTACGGCGGCATCCGCTCCTCCTACGACTACGGCCCCCTCGGCGTCGAGATGAAGCGCAACATAAAGGAGGAGTGGTGGCGCCGCGTCGTCCACATGCGTGACGACGTGGTGGGCATAGACGCCGCCATCATCATGCACCCTAGGGTGTGGGAGGCCTCCGGGCACGTAGCAGGCTTCAACGACATGCTCGTCGAGAGCCGGACGAGCGGACGCCGTTACAGGGCAGACCACCTCATAGAGGACGCGACCGGGATAGACGTGGAAGGGCTCCCGCCCGAGAAGCTCACCGAGATCATCCGTACCGACGACCGCATAAAGGACCCCGTGGACGGCGGGCGGGACTTCGCCCCAGTGAGACCGTTCAACCTGATGTTCGAGACTTACACCGGGCCCGTAAAGAGCCCCGAGAACATCGCCTACCTCAGGCCCGAGACGGCGCAGGGGATCTTCGCCAACTTCAAGAACGTCCTGCAGACCAGCCGCGTCAAGGTGCCGTTCGGGATAGCCCAGATCGGGAAGTCTTTCCGGAACGAGATCACGCCGGGCA
>JARDZQ010000468.1 GCA_029240775.1 Rubrobacteraceae bacterium
TGGTAGTCGTGGAGGAGGATGATCGGGGCCTCCTCGTCCCCGACGGTCCGGGCCACGGTCTCGGCGAAGTTGCGGTTCACGGGTACGTAGCCCTCCTCCCAGGCTCGTCTCGTGTCGTCGCCGAGCCCAGGCGAGTAGGGGAGATCGTAGAGACCGTGCTGGACGAACCAGAGGAGCGGGTTGGCCAGGTGGTTGTACATCAGGTCGTAGGCTTCCGGGTCGTGCTCGACGAGCGCGACGCGCAGGTCCTCGACCTCATAGGGTACGGGCTCCTCGCGAGCGACGCGCACGTCCTCCTCATTCTGGGCCGAGGCGATCCAGACCGTCCCCTCGCCGCGGCGCGAGACCGCGTTCAGGGCCGTGACGAGGCCTCCGGCTCCTCTAGAATAGGTTCTCTCGCCCGCCTCCGAGCGCGAGAAGGTCACAGGTCCTCGGTTCGAGACGATAACGATACGCTCGCGCGGCGCCATCTACACCCCGAGCAGCTTGGCGAAGAGCCTCATGTTGTCGCGCATCTGGCGTGGGATCAGGTAGTGCTCGCGCACGTGCTCCTTGCCGTGGCGACCCATCTCGCGGGCGAAGTCGGGGTCTTTGAGGAGCTTTACGCAGGCAGAGGCGGCCTCGGGGATGGTGTCTATGAGGATGCCGCCTCCGGCGGTGATCTGCATCGGGATGCCGCCCACCCTGCTGGCCACGACGGGCCTCGCCTTCCAGAGCGCCTCGGCCACCACGAGCCCGAAGCCCTCGCGGATGGACTTCTGGATCACCACGTCCGCGATGGACTGGAAGGCGTTGACCTCGATGGCGCCGACGTTGGTGAGGTTGGAGAAGAGGAAGATGTCCTGATCGCCGGAGGCATAGTTGACGGTCTTGTACCAGTAATCCCAGCCCTCGGGGTCGTCGTGGGCCATCGAGCCGATGAGGACGAGTTGCACCTCGGGCACCTCCTCCTTGACGGCCCTGTAGACGTCTATGACGCCGAGAGGGTCCTTCCAGGGGTCGAAACGCGAGACCTGGACGATGAACGGCCTCTCGATGTCCACCCCGAACTGGTTGACGATGTAACGGGCGTCCTCGGGGGCGAGCGCCATGTTCTTGGGGCTCAAGGGGTCTATAGCAGGCGGGATGATGGTGAGGCCCGGTAGCTTCACGTCTGGCGGAGTGTACTCCTCCAGCGTGTAGATCTGAGCGTCGTACTCCAGTATGTAAGGCAGCAGGTAGTCCAGTACCTGAGGGTTCGGGGTCGAGGTGTCTATGTGGCAGCGCCAGATCCACTTTGTCTTCTCCGAGAGGCCCTCGGTGAAGTGTCTCAAGAGTGCCGGCTGGGGGTCGTGGACAAGCACGACATCCCACTCCTCCCCGGCCTCGACGAGCGCGGCCGCGGACTGGCGGTTGTACTCCTCGTAGATCGCGCGCGCCTCCACGGTGAGCTCGTAGTCGGCGCCCTGCAGGGCGTTGTGGAAGCCCTTGGTGACGTTGAAGAACGGCTCAGCCCCGAACATCACGCCCCACTCGGCCTCGAGGCCGACGTCGCGCATAAGGGGCACCAGCGTGTAGAGGATCTCCGCGACCCCGCCGCCGAAGCTCGTGGCGTTGACGTGCAGCACCCGCGCCCCGTCGAGGCGTCCGGCGAGTTCGACGATCTCGTCGTAGAGGGGTCGCCGGATGATGCTGCGGTAATCGGCGAGCGACTTGTTCCCGGGGTTTACGCGCTGCAGCACGGCTCGCTCACGGGTCCCCTCTCATAACGCCCCCCTCGGGGCCGGGCAACGACTCGGTAAACTGTATATTAACGCCCGCCGCCGATTCAACAGGCCCGGGGCCCTTTTCAGGTTTCAGGGCCGTTTACGGGCAGGCTGGCGTGCCGAATCATCTTGAGGCGTGTCCCGCCGCCCTCGGTCGAGTCGAGGATGAGCTCGTCGACCAGGTCGCGGATGACGGCGAGTCCGAACCCTCCCTGCCCTTCGGGCGGGCGCGTCAGGCCCGCGACGTTGAACCCGCCGCCGGTATCTATGACGGTTATCTCCACGGCCCGCGGAAAGACCCTGTACTCTACCTCGTAGCTCTCGACCGCCGCGTGCCGGATGACGTTGGTCGCGGCCTCCGTGACGGCCAGCTTGAGGTCGTAGACGTCCTCGGGTCCGAAACCGGCCAGCCGCCCGACCTGGGCCACCACGAGGCGGGCGAGCAGGACGTACCCCGGGCTGCTGGGGAGAGTCAGCGAGACCGGCTGCGTGAGTCCGATCTCTTCCCCCTTGTTGACCTCCGCGGTTTCGCGCTCCATCAGACCTCTCGTCCGAACCCTCCGCGGAAACCCCGCGGAAGGCTCACCGGTAGAAGCTCTCAACTTCGGAGGTCATCTTACCCAGTTGTATACGAGGCTAACCCCCGGCCGGATAGAGGGCCGCCAAAAGGGTGAAGCTGAGATTCGACGCCTAGGAGCGCTCTTCCCCGCGCGGTATATCTCCCTCGACAGAGGTCTCCGTCGGCACCTCCCCTACGGCCTCCTCATAAAGGCGCTCGGCCTCCTCCTCTTCGGCCAGCCTCTCACGCTGCGCCCTCGCTTCGTAGTCCCCGCGGGAGCCGTCGGGCCCGCTCAGGTAGGGCCTGAGGAGGTCTATGGGCACAGGCAGGATGATGGTGGAGTTCTGGTTGACCGCTATCTCCCCCATCGTCTGAAA
>JARDZQ010000469.1 GCA_029240775.1 Rubrobacteraceae bacterium
GCCGGTCTCCACTCGGCCGAACGGCAAACCTTCGAGGCCGAGGGGATAGAGGGCATCGCCCTACGCTACGGACTCTTCTATGGCCCGAACACGTTCAGCGACCTCTTCGTGGAGCTCATGCGCAGGCGTCGGCTCGCGATCCCACGTGGAGGAGGCGGCTCGGTTAACTGGGTCCACGTCGAGGACGCCACCGCGGCCACCGTAGCCGCGCTGAAGCAGAGTCGACCCGGGCAGGCCTACAACGTCGTTGATGACGAGCCGGTTAACTGGCGGGACTTCACGTGGACGCTGGCCGACGCGTCAGGCACGCCGCGGCCCTTCATGGTCCCCCGCTGGGCGCTCCGTCTCGTGGCGCCGTACCTCGCCTTCATGATGACGAGCACGTTGCGGGTCTCGAACGCTAGGGCAAAGCACGAGTTGAACTGGACACTTTCGGTACCCACCTATCGCGACGGTATCCGACTCATGAAAGCCTCTCCGCAGAGGGCGGCGTGAACGCTATAGGACCCCGATCTTCATTCCGAGGGTACGAACGAGAGGGTAAGGCGGGGCAGGTGACGTTGGTGGCTGCTCCGTTCGAGAAATATTTCCAGGACCATGGCAAAGGGAGGTGACTGTTGTGGCAACCGCGACATCCAATGAAACGGCGAGAGCGGCGCCCGGTACCAGATCGCGGGAGCGTTCGTGCTCCGGAGAGGAGTTTTGCGTGAGTGAGGAGATCGAGCGGACCAAGGCAACCTTCGAGTCCGGGGGCGTAGAGCTGGTGTGCTACCTCCACCTGCCCGCCGACGCTGCCGGGGCGCTCCCGTGCGTGGTGATGGGACACGGCTTCAGCGGTACCCAGGACCGGCTGTTCCACAACGCCGAGCGCTTCGCCGGGGCCGGTCTCGCGGCGCTGACCTTCGACTACCGCAACTTCGGCGAGAGCGGCGGTGAGCCACGGCAGGTCATCGACATCGAGGGACAGAGGGCGGACTGGCGCTCGGCGGTGTCGTGGGCGCGTTCGCGGCCGGAGATCAACCCGGACAGGATTGCGCTGTGGGGCAGCTCTCTCGGGGGCACGCACACCATCTTCGTGGCCTCGGGAGATCCCCGGGTCGCCGCCGTGGTCGCCCAGATACCCTACGCTGGGCTGCCAAAGGAACGGGTAGGGCGCACTAACAGGCAGGCCTGGCGCATCGCGTGGGTGGCGCTCAAAGATCTCCTTCGCGGTTGGGTCGGCCTCAGCCCGCTCTATGTTCCAGCTGTCGGCACGGCCGAGGAAGGCGCGGTGCTCGTGGATCCGCACGCGAGGGAGGTCACCAGGTCCCTCTCGGCGGACAACTCGCTCTGGCGCAACGAGGTCGCGCCGAGGGTCATATTCGACATCTTGCGCCTGAAGCCGCTGAGCGTGGCAAAAAGGGTGCAAGCACCCTTGCTGGTGAGCATCGCTGAGAAGGACACCGAGGCGCCACCGTACCTGACGCGCCGGCTGGCGGAGCTGGCACCCAGGGGAGAGGTTCGGTCGTACCCGGTCACCCACTACGAGATGTACCGACCCGAGATACGCGAGCGGGTGCTCGCCGATCAACTCGTGTTCCTGAAGCAGCACCTGCTGACGTAGCGGATACCTTGTTAGTCGTGGAGCACGTGTCTGGACCACAGGTACGGCAGGATTCACCGGGATGGG
This sequence comes from Rubrobacteraceae bacterium, assembly GCA_029240775.1. Taxonomy (GTDB): domain Bacteria; phylum Actinomycetota; class Rubrobacteria; order Rubrobacterales; family Rubrobacteraceae; genus JALYGY01. The sequence goes on from JARDZQ010000469.1 coordinate 1,670, forward strand.
TTACTGCGCGGAGCGTTGCGTTGAGCACAAGGAGTGGTTTATGCAGACGAAGCTGATGAAAGAGAAAGACGAAGGCACCCGGTTCCCGCGAGTGAAGCTGGCGGAGCCCCTCCCTTCAGGGTTCGTCCACGTCGCCGCCGAGGTGGACGCCAGGCCGCCGTTCCTGCCGAACAGCCGGAAGAAGCGGCAGCTGCTGGCGTGTTGCAAGGAGTGGGGCCGGCAGCTGGAGGACGAGCCCGAAGTATTGGACGCCGTGGTGTTCGACGCCCTCGTGGCGATCCCCGGTAGGGGCGAGTTCTCAAGAAGCGGCCGGGCAAGGTCCACGTCGCCCGCTTCGACCTCGCGTCCTGATCGAGACCATCACACCGGAGGCTGCGGATGCCCTCAAGACGTCGCCTGCCTACGCCGACATGGAGCGCACGATCCGGGAGGCCGCGTCCTTCACCCACGTCGTCACGGCCACCAACCCCAAGAGCATGGGCCCGGTCGACCACGCGAGGCAAGGGGTGTTCCTGTTCAACTACTTTTTCGCAGACGACACCGCCGAGAACCTGGCGGTCTGGGAGTACACGGCTGGTTCCAGCAGGAGACCGGACTGGACAACTCGACCGTGTTGCTCCCTCGCGACGGCGAGCGCTCGGAGTACAACATCATGAGCCACTGCCGGTGGGACCCGTTGCGGGATGTAATGCCTTCTTTGCTTTTCAAGAGGTCCTTTCGGAGCTACGTGCTCGCCAACTTCGAGGCCAGCAACGTCGCCGCGATTCCGATTCTGTACCGGATGGCGTGAGCGGGACGGCGTGGACGCCAAGGCAAGCGGGAAGCGATGACGAACCAGAAGGAAGGAGCGCATGTGGAGAAGCTTTCGTCGGTGGCCCGGAGGGTGCTTGAGACTCAGCCGGTCAGCGTGCAGGTGGTCGCGAGGCTCGCGTCCATCTCCGAGGAGGAGGCCGGGCTGAAGATGCCGATCCGGCCGGGCTGCTCCAG
>JARDZQ010000470.1 GCA_029240775.1 Rubrobacteraceae bacterium
GACATGGCCACCGCAAGCAGCAGTGCCAGTCCTAGTTTCTTGGACAAAGCTTTCTCCTTCTTTTGTGTTCGTTCATCTATTTTGCTTTCCCTACTACTATTGTTATTTCGCCTCTGCCGTTCAGCGCTTCTCCAGTGGCGCTCCCCTTCTGGTTGCGTTCCTCTCGGCCTAATAGATGGACCCCCACCCCTACCCGAGGCATTCGACACCATACGGTCCGGGTCTCTCGTGGGGGGTACAAGAGGGATTACGTGAGCAAGGATCATTCAGATCACTTGAGGCGTCTGTCATTGGCATTACTCCGCACGTCTGCAGGCACAGAGTGAACTTCGCAGAATTCCTATTCCACGCACTCGGGTGAATAGAGGAGAGGGTAGGTGGCTGAAAGCCTTGAAGATAAGCGAGTACGCCCTTCGGAAGCTACGCCGACCGGAGAAGCTCCAAGATGCCCTCTTTCCTTACCTGGACGCGATCTAGCGACCAGGACCGGGTTCTCTAGCCTGGCCATGCCGGGCAGCGCCTACACCGGGGACGGGAGCCTGGCCTCAGTCCGCTGTTGTTCCGGAGATCAGCGGGAAGCCGTTCAGGATCTGTCGCAGATGCATCACCTGTCGAGGGATGAACTCCGCGAGCGTGAACCCAACGACGTCTACTGCCCCGTCGACGTCGGCGACGATGCGCCGCACCTCGGTGCTCGTGAGCCCGTTCGGTTCCATGCCCAGACCGAGCACGATCTCGTTGCTGTCGACCGCGTCGACGTCGAAGTGGATGACGACACGCGAGCAGCCGGTGAGTGCGATCCACTCGAGCAGGGGCTGAGCGGATTCGCGAAGCTCCTCGGGGCCGAATGACTGGATGCCCCATTCGGCGATGTTCGGGAAGTCGTCGTCGGTCCACGAGTGCAGCCCCACGAGGGCGACCCGGTCTGGGGAGAAGGTCGCCGGGAGCAACTCCTGCACGTCGGGGTCACCGTGACCTGTGAGCGTGGCGACGGCCATCGCGTGGTAACCCGGGTACTCGCTCTGCGGGGTGCCGACGTCGGGGTGCGCGTCGATCCAGACGATCGCCAGGTCGTCGCCGTAACGGCGGGCGAGCTCGGAGAACGGCGCCACGCTCACGGAGCACTCGCCTCCGAGGGTGAGGATCCGCACCGGGTCGTGCCGACGGATGAGCTCCAGGGCGCGCGCGAGTTGCTCGAGGATGACCGCCTTGGCTTCGACACCGTCGCGTTCCTCGAGGCCGTCGTCGGACATCGAGACCGGCGCGCTCACGGTGGGACCGTCGTGCGGCGGCAGGACCGCTTCGAGGACCGCCGTGCCCACGGCGTAGCCGCGGCGGGCGACGTAGAGCGGGAACTCGGGGCGAACACCTCGACGCTGGATGTGCCGGCGCCCTGCCACTGGGGCCAGAGGAGGCGGAGGTTGACGCCGTCGTGGTCGGAGCCGCCGGCCGGCGAGGAGTTGGGATGTGTCATGGGAGGTTCCTTCCGTTCGCGCCGCTCACAGTGTTGCCGACGGCTTACTCATGACTGGCGATACTGTAGCCGCTTGCCCGGCCGCGGTAAAGGCTTCGTCGACCGCGGAGGATACAGGAGTGTGTAACGCTTCCGTGGCGAGGTTTGCTGCATCCGAACTTCGGAGAATCCCCAGAATGTGAACTTCGCCTTATCGGGTTTCTGCGAAGTTCGTTCTGGGAGCCGCTACGGGGTGCCGCCGTTCTCCCCATGCTCCCTGTCCCTGTGGCGCTTAATTTTGAGCCAGTTCTCGTACTTCCGGCCGTTGGGCATGGTGGCGCCTTTGAGAGAATCGGCGGAATCTAGCTGCTTCTCACTGACGTACGCATTGGTCAGGTTGGCACTAGCCATGTAGGCCCCGCGCAGGTTCGCCCCCTTAAGGTTTGCGCTGGTTAGATTGACTGCGGCCAAGTGTGCTCCCGTGAGATCAATGACGACGTGGTCCTTAGTGATCAGCCCTGACTCGTACAAGAATTGCACAACGCTGCGCTTACGAAGTCCATCTAACCTCGGCAGCACCGTTAACGTCCACGCCCGCGCCAACGTTCGCGCATCGTCACCCTCTTCAGGGTGGAGCAACTGGGTATCCTTGTCGAGAAGCAACTGTCCCATCTGATTGAGATACGACTGTAATGCGTCGTCTTGAGCGCGTCTCTCTGCTGATACGGTGTCCCGCTTAGAACAGCATCCACCGAAAGTTAGATTCTGGGGGGTAGAGTTTCATTCTTGAGCCTGACGGATAAAGTCCACGCCTCTCAGTGCCGGGGCTAGATGTTGCCAACTTCCGAGAAATCCTATTCCACGCACTCGGGTGAATAACCGAGGGTGTAGAGTGTGTGACTGTCGTCTACGCCGCCTCCGACCGAGGCGAGGAAGCGGGCGCCATCCGCGTACTGATCGCCATAGCCCCAACGATGTACGGCCAGGCCCTTGCCTATACTCTCCAAAAGAGCCGTCCGACCGCCGAGGTGGCCCGCGTCGAACCGGGTGGGGTGGACAGGCAACTGGATGGCTTCGCTCCCCAGCTGGTCGTCTGCAACGGGACCAACGACGAACTGAAGGCCCTCGCCCCCTCCTGGGTCGTGCTGACCTACGAGGCGAGGGGCATCGAAGCCACCGTCTTCCTGGGCGGGCGCCGCTCG
>JARDZQ010000471.1 GCA_029240775.1 Rubrobacteraceae bacterium
TCGCCAGGCCGTACCCGGCTTTGAGCGCCTTCTCGAACCCCGCGCTGCCGGGACGCAGCTCGACCAGGAAGATCGTCGTCGCCTGCGTGGGGTTGCGAAGGTTGTGCAGCGTGTCGAGAGGGACGGTCGCCTTCTCTCCGGAGCGTAGGGTGCGGGTATCTCTGTCAACCGTCACCTCCAGCTCGCCCTCCAGGACCTCGAAGCGCTCCTCGTAGGTCTTGTGGTAGTGAGGAGGGGTGCCACCGTCCGGGGCGACCTCGACATTTACGAGGGTGTACTCGCCGCCGGTCTCCTCGCTCGACTTCAGGAAGGTGGCGTAGTCTTTTTGTTCAGGGTGGTAGTATCTCCGGCTTCCGGTCGCCGGGTTTTCGAGCCTCTCCTGGTCTCCGGCCAACTGCTTCTCCTCCCGTTTCCTCGCGCCTCGCTAGCCTTTCTCGGGGAGCAGGCGCGTGCCGAGCAACTTAAGCGTGCAGAGGAAGCCGGCGACGAAGAGCAGGCCCATGTAGAGGCTGCCTTCGAGCCAGTCCACGAAGCCCATCTCCCGGGCGGTCGCCACGACCGGGTAGTACCAGAGCACGCCGAGCGCGAGCAGGGCGAGCACGAGGGCCGAGACCACCCACCACGCCCAGCGTCTATCGGTAAGCACGAGCGCGGAGATGCCAATAAAGCCCAGATAGGCCGCGCCCGTCGCCGGGGTGAAGGCATCGTACTCGGGGACCTCCATGAGCGCCGCCCGGTAGAGCTGGTAGAGAGCGGAGATCGCGAACGCCGCCGCCAGGACGCCGAAGGTGACGGTGCTTTGCTTGAGGATCAATCACCTCTCCTTCCGTCGGTACGGAGGCATGGTAGCCGTGGGGAGCGCGGGCCGTATCCCCTAAATTGCGTATTTTCCGGGCAACCGGGAGCCCGACTGCGTCCCGCCGGGTTCGGGCGGTAATATCATGGTGATCGGAGGCGACGGTGAGGAGCTGAGTACATGAGCGAGCAGAGATCCTTCTGGCAGCGGATTTTCGGCGGAAGAGGAAGCTCTTCTCTCTCGCAGCGCCAGGAGAAGGTCCTCCAGTACATCATCCAGCGGATGGGCCAGGACGTCCCCCTCCAGGAGATAGTCCAGGAGGAGTACGTGCGCCGCAACTCCTCCCAGGCCGAGGTGGAGAGGATCGTCGCCAGCCCCGAGTTCATCGAGGCCGCCAGGCTACAGCTGGGAGAGTCGTTCCGCTCGGACGAGTTCAAGCTCTAGCGCGGGTCCCGGGCTCCTTCGCCGTCGGGGGCTAGCTCCCGAGGATTCCGGACGACGGATCGCCCCTTCCCGTCCGGCCCAACATTCAACCCCCGCTGTATACGGCCAAAGTCCTAGGCCGAATCCGGTCCTCTGGCCAGTTCGTCCCCGCGCCGTCGCCTCCATAGTAGTGGGTGTGAGCTACGAAAGGGTCCCCACCCGCCACTTCGAGAGTGGCAGCAGTGAGGGAGCGCTGTGTGTGGTCGTTGGCCTCGACGAGGCGCAGACTGGGGACCACAGGCAACATAAAGGAGCAGCGAGATGATGGGCACTCTGTTGAGCAAGGAGACGAACGCGACCCTGATCGTCGCCCTCTCGGGGATGGCCATGGTGCTGGCGGCCAAGGGGCGGAGACCGCTCTCCGCGGGCCGGCTGCTATCGGGGGTGCTCTCGAACCCGGTCCCCCGCGAGAGCCGGCGCGGAGATACGCCCCTCCCGGCCCAGCGCATCGCGGAGTAGCGGGGAAGACCCCGGCCGGAAGGGGAGGCCCCATGTCCGAGCTTAAAGTGTACGAGGGACGCCCCGGCGGCCCGCTGAGATCCCACGCGGACCGAATCCTGGAAGAGAGGGCCTGGGTCGGGAGCCCGGCCCTCTAGAGCGGATTTGCAGAAGCATTGAGTTTCTGCAAGCCGCGCCGTCAGCTAGTCAGAGCGCGCGCAAGTCTTCGGCTTCCGCTTTCAACATTTCAGCTTTCTCTGCTCTCACCGACAGCGTTCGCAAACAGGTTTAACCACTCTGCAAATTGCTCTAGTCGCTGTGCTCGGGGTGCGCTCAATGGCGGCGCACCCCGAGCGTCTGCGACCCGACGTTGCGAGACCTAGCCCACGCTCCTGAGCCAGCCGACGAGCATCTCTACGAGGCGCACGAAGAGGTTTATGAGGGCCACGAGCAAATCGAAGACGATCCGGAGTATCTGCACCACGAAGTCCGCCACGTCGTCGAGGAGGCCCGTCGCCCCGAGGACGACGGCGATGAGCAGTATCACCGCTATAGTCAACAGCGGTCTACCCACGACGCCTCACCTCCCCCGCGCTCGCCCAGGAGCTACTCTCCGGCGTAGGATAGCGCAAAAGGGGCTGGAGCCTCACCTCGGACTCCGCCTGGGCGAGGCGCGCAAAGAGAAGGCCGGGGTCCTCGAGGACCCCGGCCAGTGGGAGGGGTATGCGTCCCTCCAGAACGTCGTGATCTGCTCAGGAGTTGGCGCGCACCAGCCTGGCGGCGACGAGCCCGGAGCCCACCATCACGGCCAGAGCGGCGACGGAGAGCAGGGGCAGAACCTGCGGACCGCCCGTGCTCGGAAGGGCGCTGGCCGAGGCGGAGGCGCTGCCCATCATCGCGCTGGCGCTGGGGCTCATCATGTCGTCTTCCATCATCTGATCATCTGATCGTCGCCCATGGCCGAAGCGGAGGACATAGCCGAAGCGGAGGCGCTGGGGCTCATCATGTCGTCTTCCATCATCATGTCATCGTCCATCTGCTGCGCCAGCGCCGCCGGCGCGAAGACGAGCAGGGCCAGAGCAGCTACCAGGACTAGAGATACGTATCTACGCACATTCCCTCCTTGGGTTACGGGTGCCCCTCATGGGCACCATCTGGCCGTAATACGGTAGTGCCCGACGTCCGGATCACAGGCGCGCAAGAATTCGGGAAGCCCATATGCGACACGCTTCCGGGCGTCGCCGCCGACCTGCACGAGCGACCTCGTCCTTTCGTCACGCGGGCGGGCCGGTGCTCTGCGGAGATCCGTGCTAGATGAACACCCTGCAACG
>JARDZQ010000031.1 GCA_029240775.1 Rubrobacteraceae bacterium
CCCGCGTCTAACATCGCCTTTCAAACCCTCCATCGCCTGCTCTAGGGCCTCGCCGGTCTATCCTCCCCTGAACCAGCTCCTGACCGCCTCCACTATGCTACCAAAACTCGTTGCCCCCGCACCTTTAACCTTTGGTCCAGGCTCACCGTGCCTGGCCGAGAAGTATAACAGACCGACAGAGGTTGCATACTGAGGTTTCTGTACAGGTTTAATCTCGCCCCGGACGCGGCGCGGGGTTGCGGTCCGGGCGCGCATGCCGAGGATGTCCTCGGCGAGGTCGGTCATGCCGTCGAGGAGGGAGCCGCCGCCGGTAAGGATGGCGCCACCCGGAAGGAGGTTATGAACATGCGCCTTCTCAAGTGATTCGCGGACCAACTCAAAGACCTCGCGGGCGCGGTACTCGAGGATCTGGCTCATAAAGCTGGCGTTGTAGTAGCGGTCGTCGAGCTTGACGGCGGCGACGGGGTCCACGGCGCCTGAAAGGACGGTGCCGTAGCGCCGCTTCATCTTCTCGGACTTGTGTTGAGGGATCTTGAGCCCGTAGGCGAGGTCGGCGGAGAAGTTCTCGCCGCCGATAGGGATGACGGCGGTATGGGTTAGCGCGCCCTTCAGGAAGGTCGCGATATCCGTGGTGCCGCCGCCTACGTCGACGAGGACGACGCCGGACTCGCGGTCGGAGTCGAGCAGGCACGCCTCTGCCGAGGCCAGCGGCTCGAGCACCACGCGCGAGACCCTGACCCCGCAGTCCTCGACGACGTGCAGGAGGTTCTGGATGCTGGAGACGGCGCCGCTCACAACGTGGGCCCGCATGGTGATCTTGCGTGCCGCGAGGCCGACCGGGTTCTTGACGCCCTCCGAGCCGTCCAGCACGTAGCCGCGCGGGACGACGTGGACCACCTGCTCGTCCTCGTGCAAGTCCAGCTGACGCGCCTCCTGCTCCAGCTTCTTCAGGAAACGGTTGGAGATCGTGAGGTTCCTGGAACGGTTGAGTACCGTGACCTCGGTGTTGAAAGAGGAGATGTGGCTGCCGGCGATACCGACGCTCACCGGGCCGCCGAGCACGCCGCAGGCTTCGATCGCCGCCGCCACCGATTCCCCTGCCGCCCCTCGGTCCACGACGACGCCCCTCTTGAGCCCGTTGCTCGGTGCCTCCCCCATGGAGAGGACCTCGACCCACCCTCTCCTCGTGTCCACCCGCCCGGCGAGGGCCACGATCTTGGTGGTCCCCACGTCGATGCCGTAGACGAGAGATTGAGCCACGACCCGCTCCTACCCGGCGCCGTCCGCGCCGCCGTTCGAAGACCCGCCGACCACTACCCTCTGCGGCGAGCGGAGGTCGAAGATGGGGGCGTTAGGGTGCTGACTCATGACACCCTCCAGCGCTCGCGCCTGCCCGGCGCCGACCTCCCCGGAGAAGACGACGCGGCGCCCCTCAACCGTGGCCTCGATGCCGCCAGGCCCGGCCTCGTCAACCGAGTCCAGCCTGATGCCGTTGCTCTCAAGCACCCTCGCGAACTCCACTACCTCCCCCACCAGATCCTCGCCCAGCTCCACCCTCTCGAGGTTCGCTCCTCCCGGCTCCGGGAGCCTCGTCCCGTCCGCCGCCAGGATCACACGCCGCCCCTCAACCTCCGCGTCCAACACCACGCGACGTTCCTCAACCTCTACCGTAACTATACCGGAATCCCAATTTTTGGTCACCACCGCACCTTCAACCCAAGGATTAGACTCTATCTTCTCCTCGAGAGAGGCGGCATTGAGGGTGAGGAGGCTCGCGCGGTCGGGTACGGCCTTCCAGGCCTCTGATTCGGGGAACATGTGGGCCCCGATCACCTGCACCCCGGCGACGGGGACGGTGAGGTAGGAGACGACGAAGACTATGGCGGTGGTGAGGGCGGCGACCGCCACGGAGATGACGATAGCGCGGAGCAGGTCTCTGAACTTTGGTATCTCAGGCTCCCAGTATCTCCAGCAGTTCCTCGCCCGCCCTCGAGATGTCCCCGGCGCCGAGTGTGAGGATCATGTCTCCCGGCTCGGAGATCTCACGCAGCACCTTCGGTATGATGTCTTGCTGGGGGAGGTAGTACACCTCCGGGTGGCCGCTCGTCTCGCAGATCGCGTCCACCACCAGCTTTCCGTTCACCCCCGGCTGGGGCATCTCACCAGCGCCGTAGACCTCGGTTACTAAGACCGCGTCCGCGGCTGCGAAGGCTTTGCCGAACTCGCGGTAGAGCTTGCGTGTACGGGAGTAGCGGTGCGGCTGGAAGACGGCCACGACCCGGCCACCTGAGGGCGCGGTCGCGCGGGCGGCTTCTAGCGTGGCGGAGAGCTCGGTGGGATGGTGAGCGTAGTCGTCGACGACCCTGACCTCAGCCCTCTCTCCCTTGAGCTGGAAGCGGCGGCGTACGCCTCCGAAGTCCTTCAAGGTACGTGCTGCGGTCAATGCGTCGTGGCCGAGCCAGCGCGCGATCCCGGCGGCGGCCAGCGAGTTGAGCACGTTGTGCCGCCCGAAGACGCCGAGCTCGACCGTGCCGCGACGCTCGCCGCCCTCCAAGAGCACGTAGCTATTCGGGCCGAGGATCTCCGCCCTCAGGTCCCCGGCCGAGAGGCCGTAGGTCGTGGCCGGGCAGGGGGCGTCGGCGACGAGCCGGGAGAAGGCAGGGTCTTCGGCCCAGGTCACGAGGTGCCCGTCGGGCGGAAGCGCGGCGACGAAGGCGGAGAAGGTCTCCAGGACGTCGTCGAGCGAGGCGTAGAAGTCAGGGTGGTCGAACTCCACGTTGGTGACCACGGCGGCCTGGGGCCTGAGCTGGAGGAGCGAGCGGTCGCTCTCGTCCGCCTCCGCGACGACCAGGTCCGCGCGCCCGAAGGCCACGTTGCTCCCGATGTCGTTGAGCTCGCCGCCAACCAGCGCGGTCGGGTTCTCGCCCAGCGCCCGCAGAGCGTGGGCCGTCATGCTCGTCGTCGTCGTCTTGCCATGGGTGCCGGCCACGGCGATGCCGCAGCTGCCCTCCAGGATCCAGGCCAGCGCCGCGGCGCGAGGGATCACCGGTATGGACCTGCGCCTGGCCTCAAGTAGCTCGGGGTTGGTCTTGGGGATGGCGGTCGAGATGACGACCCGGTCCGCGTCCCCAACCTGCCCCGCAGCGTGCCCGATGTAGACCGTCACACCGGCCTCCCTGAGCCTCCTGGTGTATGGAGACTCCTTGAGGTCCGAGCCTGTAACGACGTCCCCCCTCCTGCTCAGGACCTCGGCTATCCCGCTCATGCCTGCCCCGCCGATGCCTATCATGTGGATTCTCATATCTCTCACTCCCTCTCCGCGGCCGCGCGCAGCAGCCTGCCCGCCACCTCGTCCGCAGCGCTCGGGGTCGCCAGCGCGCGCATCCGCCCGGCGAGCCCCTCTCGTCGTCGTTCGTCCTCGAGCAGAGCCTCGACCCGCCCACGCAACACGGCCGCGTCGACGTCCGAGTCCAGGAGCAGTTCTCCGGCGCCCCTCTCTGTGAAGAACCGCGCGTTGTACAGCTGATGGTCTCCCGTCGCGTAAGTAAAGGGCACCATGATGGTAGCCCTCCCGACCGCCGCCGTGTCGAACAGAGATCCCGCCCCCGCCCGGCTCACCACCACCTCGGCCGCTGCGAGGTAGCGCCAGATCTCCTCCGCGTACTCCAGTATTACGTGTCTTGGGTTGTCCGTCTGGAGGCGCGGGTAGTCGCGGCGGCCGGCGATCTGGACCACCGTGTAGGGTGTCGAGCCACCAAAGGCTTCGGCGGCAGAGAGGTTCAGTTTTAGCGCCCCGCCGCTCCCGCCGAAGATCAGGACGACCGGTGGCTGCAGTCCGAGGTCGCGCAATGCTTCCTCTCGCGAGACGTCGAAGAGCTCTCTGCGGGTGGGCATCCCGACCCAGGCGGCGTCCCTGAGGTGCTCTGCCGCTGAGGGGAACGTCACGAAGGTCCCTGTCGTGAAGCGCGAGGCCAAACGGTTCACGCGGCCCGGCACCGAGTTCTGCTCGTGCAGGAAGGTCGGGATGCCTAAAGTGCTCGCGGCGGCGACGGCCGGAGCGCTCGCGTAGCCGCCTACCCCGAGGACCGCAGCCGGACCGAGTCCCTTCATCAGGGTCCGGCAGCGGGAGAGCGCCCTCAGGAACAGGAGAGCCGCGCGGGCACGGGCGACGGGGCCGCCCGAGAGGCCCGTGAGGGGCAGCGTGTGCAGGGCGTAGCCGGCGCGCGGGACGAGATCCCTCTCGATGCCTGCCTGCGCGCCGACGAACTCCACCGCAGCTCCCCCCTCGCTCAAGCTATCCGCCACGCACAGCGCGGGGATCGCGTGCCCTCCCGTACCGCCGCCCGCGATCACTATGCGCGGCCTTGCGGCGGCGCGGCCTTGCCTCTCTCGCTCGTTCACTGTCCTCCGATATCCGGTACAGGATGCCCACGGCGGCGAAGCACACCATCAGGCTCGAACCGCCGTAGCTGATGAACGGCAACGTCATCCCGGTGAGCGGGAGGACGACCATCGCGGCCCCCATGTTGAAGATCGCCTGCACGGCGAGCATGGTCGTAAGGCCCGCGGCCAGACAGCGGCCCAGGACGGTCGGCGCCTGCAGGGAGATGCGGAACCCCGCGAGCGTCAGAAAACCGAAGGCGGCGATAACCATCACCATCCCCAGGAGCCCGAGCTCCTCGCCGATGAGCGCGAAGATCATGTCCGTCCCAAGCTCCGGCACGGCGGCTCCCCGGCTACCCGCGCCCGTGCCGGAGCCGAAGAAACCACCCGCCTTGATAGCGACCATGGACTGAACGACCTGGTAGCCCGACCCGTCCGCGACGGCCCAGGGATCGAGGAAGGTCATGAACCGCTCGCGGCGGTAGGGGGCGAGCATCATGACCCCGACGAGCGCGACGAAGGCCGCGGCTGCGGAGAGCACGAGGTCGCGCGTCCTGAGCTCCGAGGCCCAGAGCACACCGGCGGCGCCCGCGAGCAGCACGACGGAGGTGCCGAAGTCCGGCTCGACGACCACGAGCCCGAAGAGCACGCCCACCGCCGCCAGCGGCCTCAGCGGCAGGCCCGAGCCTGGAGGGACACGCGCCACCGCGCAGCTCAAGCTCACGATGGCGGCCAGCTTCGCGAACTCCCCTGGTTGCAGGCTCACGGGGCCGAGGTCCAGCCACCGGCGCGACCCTCCGACCTCCGCACCGATCCCCGGCACCAGCACCAGTATCAGGCCGCAAAGCACCACGAGATAGAGGACCGGTGCGTACCTCCGCCAGGCGGTGTAACGCACCCGGCTAGCGACGAAGAAGGCCCCGACCCCGAGGACCACATGACCGGCACGCGGCAAGAGGTAGTGCGGTCCGACCTCCCGGTAGGTCGCCGAATACACCATGACGAGCCCCAGGAGCGAGAGGCCCAGAGAGACGAAGAACAAGTTGGCGCGCAGGCCGGTCAACGCCGGACCTCGGCGATCTCAGCCACCAGCTGGGCGAACTCCTCTCCCCGCTCGGCGTACCCCGCGAACTGGTCGAAGCTCGCGCAGCCCGGCGAGAGCAGGACGACATCCCCCTCCCTGGCGAGCGAAGCGGCCTCCGCGACGGCCTCCCGCAGGTCCGCGACCAGCCGACAGACGTCCCCGGAGCCTCTGAGGTACGCGAAGATGCCGGGGCCCGCCTCGCCTTGGCAGACGATCGCCCGGCATCTCGCGAGGTGCGGCAGTATCTCCGCAAAGTCCGTCTCCTTCTCGGAGCCGCCGAGGATCAGCACGACGGGTTCCTCGAAGCTGTTCAGCGCCGCGGCGACCGCCGCCGGGTTGGTCGCCTTGGAGTCGTCCACGTACAGAACTCCCGCCCGCTCGGCGACGATCTCCAAGCGGTGGGGCTTGAGCCGGTAGCCGAGGAGCCCGGCCCGGATGCTCTCGAACGAAGCCCCCAGTCTCTGAGCCGCCGCGCCCGCGAAGAGCGCGTTCTCGAGGTTGTGCGTTCCGGCGAAGCGCAGCTCCGCCTCGGCTGCTATCTCGCGCCCCCGCAGCGAGAGCCGTCCGCCGCGCACCGCGGTGTCTCCCTCGCCCACGACAAGCACCTCCGTGGCGAGCTCGGCCGCCGCTCCGAGTCCCACGGGATCGCGCGCGCTCACGAGCGCGAGGTCTTCCGGTCCCTGTCCCTCAAAGACGCGCAGCTTGTCGCGTGCGTACTCCCCGAAAGAGGCGTGCCAGTTCAGGTGATCTGGCCGCGCGTTCAAGAGTGCTGCGACGTCGAAGCCGGGCCGCTCCAGGTAGTGAAGCTGGAAGGATGAGACCTCCAAAACGAGAAGTCCGGCCTCGCGCACCTCATCCAGGCACCCGGTCAGGGCGCGCCACGAGTTCCCGGCCACGGCGTGCGGCACCCCGCCAAGCATCCTGCGCAGCATGTCCACCACCGTCGTCTTTCCGTTCGTCCCGGTGACCGCCGCCACCCTGACCCGGCCCCCGAGCATCTCGAGGCCCAGCCCGACCTCGGAGATGATCGGCACCCCTCGCTCCTCGGCGGCCCGCAGCACGGGGTCGCGGGGCCGGATGCCAGGGCTCACCACGACCCGGTCCGCTTCTTTCAAGATCTCCGGTCCCGCGCCGAGGACGCCCTCGACACCGAGCTCTCTCAGGGTTCTTTGCAGGCAGTCGTCGTCGCCGGCATCCGCCACCCTGACCCTCTCGTTCTCTCGCACGAGGGCTTGCGTCGCCGAGATCCCGGATTCCCCGAGCCCGTACACCAGGGTAAACACGGGCTCACCCCGCCGACTGGTAGAGGAAGTAATAGTAGAGAAAGAACCCGCAGGCGGCGAAGGCGGCCTGGACGATCCAGAACCGGACCACGACCTTGTTCTCCTGCCATCCAACCATCTCGAAGTGGTGGTGGATCGGAGCCATCTTGAAGACGCGCCGCTTGCGCCCGGTGAGCCGGAAGACCGCGTACTGTACGATCACCGAGAGCGCCTCGACGACGAAGAGCCCTCCCACCACCGGAAGGAGCAGCTCGGTCTTGGTGAGCACGGCGGCCGCGGCGAGGACCCCGCCGATGGCGAGCGACCCCGTATCGCCCATGAACACGTCAGCCGGATGAGCGTTGTACCACAGAAACCCCACGATAGCCCCGACCATCGCTCCGCAGATTATCGCGACGTCGTACTGGCGCTCGAGGAAGGCGATCGCTGTGTAGACGACGAGCGCGATGGCCCCGGCCCCGGCGGCGAGCCCGTCGAGCCCGTCGGTGAGGTTCACGGCGTTGGTAGTGCCAACGATCACGAGCAGCAGGAAGAGGCTGAAGAGCGCGATCCCGACCACCCCGGGCCCAAGAGCAAGGTTGCGGTCGAAGCCAGGGACCACGATGGTCTGCGTGACGCCCACGTAGCGCAGCGCGAGAACGTCGGCCATGACGACGGCGAGGGTGAGGAGCAAGAACTTGTAGCGCACGCTCAAGCCCTCGCTCCCTTTCTTGGAGATTTTCTGCCAGTCGTCATACAGACCTATGCCCGCCACGGCCGAGACGATGAGCAGCGTCGCCAGCGTCGCCACATTGAGCCGCGCCACTACCACGAGCGCCGCGACGAGGCCAAGCAGCATTACGACCCCGCCCATCGTCGGTGTACCGGCCTTGATGAGGTGCGTCTCCGGACCGTCTTCTCGCACGAACTGGCCGAACTTGCGCGTCTGCAGGAACTCGATGTACGTCGCCCCAAGCGCCACCGTCACGAGAAACGCTATGGCGGCCGCCAGCACGACGCTAAACAAGGGTCAGGCTCTCCTTTAGCTTTCTGGTCAAAGCATCCAGGCCCACGCCTCTCGAACCCTTGACGACAACGTAATCCCCGGGCCTCAACTTCTCCTTGAGCTCTTCTGCGGCCGCCCCGGCGTCCGGGTAGAAAAGCGTCTTGCCGGAGAAGGCTTCAGCGTACCAGCGTGCCTCGTCCCCGACGCAGACCAGCAGGTCCACGCCCGCCTCCTCGGCCAACCTCCCTGCTTCCTGGTGGTAGGCCCGGGCCGCGATGCCGAGCTCGAACATGCCGCCGAGAACGGCGACGAGGCGCCGGTTCTGGCGGGCGGCCTGATCCGCCCCGTAGCGCAGAACGGCGGCGACGGCTGCCGGGGAGGCGTTGTAAGAGTCGTCGTAGACTACGATGTCGTCGCGCAGCCTGTAGACCTCTCCCCGCAGGCCCGTGCGCCGCAGCCGCGAGACGCCCCTGGCGCACTCTTCGAGGTCGAGGCCGAGCGCGAGCGCGCCGCCGAGCGCGGCGAGCAGCGGCTCGACGAGGTGGGTCCCGAAGACGGGGGAGCTAACCTCGGCCGACCGGTCCTCCAGGCGGACCACGAAGCGGAGGCCTTCCTCGCGCTCCTCGACCTCCGTGGCGATCAGGTCGGCGTCCTCAGCGCCCTCCAGACCGAAGGTGATGCGCCGGCGCAGCCTTCGACCTGAGCCCG
This sequence comes from Rubrobacteraceae bacterium, assembly GCA_029240775.1. GTDB lineage: Bacteria > Actinomycetota > Rubrobacteria > Rubrobacterales > Rubrobacteraceae > JALYGY01. The sequence goes on from JARDZQ010000031.1 coordinate 8,444, forward strand.
TGGCCGCTTCGGGGGCCGCAACCGGGGACACCAAGACGCCGTCGCTGGGGAGAGCGAGCGCCAGCTCGCCCTTCGTGGCGGCCAGAGAGTCGAGGCCACCGAAAGAGTCGAGGTGGACCGGCGAGATCGCGGTCAAGACGCCTACCTGCGGCGGGGCTATTCCGCACAGATGCCTAATGTCTCCGGGGTGGGTCGCCCCCATCTCGAGCACCAGAACCTCGGTGCGCGCATCGGCCGCGAGCACCGTGAGTGGGAGCCCGATCTCGTTATTGAAGTTGCCGGCGGTCGCGGAGACCCGCTTTCCGGCGTAGCGGAGCACGGTGGCCAGGGCGTCCTTGGTAGTGGTCTTGCCAACGGTGCCCGTGATGCCTATGACCAGCGGGGCCGGAGCGTCTGCGCGCACTAGCGTCCAGCGGGCGAGCCGCTGCATGGCGTCCAGAGGGTCTTCGACGACGAGGGTCGGCACATCCAGCGGCCGTGTAGCGACCACCGCCACCGCGCCGCGCAGGTAGGCTTCGGGCGCGAAGGCCACCCCGTCCCTCTTGCCGCTCAAGGCGAAGAAGATGTCTCCCTCGCGCACCACCCTTGAATCCGCCGCCGCCCCGCGCACGAGCGTCCCCTCTTCGCCGGAGATGAGATCGGCTCCCAGAACGCACGCCACCTCACCTAGAGGGGCGGGCCTCACCGGCTCGTCTCCCGCGTACGATCCGGGGGCACGTTGAAGTAGCCCAGGGCGAAAGACGTGACCTTCCGGAATGCGGGAGCAGCGGCGAGCTCTCCCCAGTATGTGCGCTCGGGCTCGTCCACGGCGATTAGCGTCACGTACTCGGGGTCGGTGGCGGGGGCGAAGCCGATAAAGGAGGCCACGTACTCGTCACCGTAAGTTCCCGTCTCGGGGTCCACTTTCTGGGAGGTCCCGGTCTTGCCGGCCACAGTGTAACCGGGGATCTGGGCGAGATGGCCCGACCCTTCGTCGACGACTCCCTGCAACATCCCGCGTACTATAGCCGAGGTCTCCTCGCTTATCACCCTGGGTCCGGGAGCAGGCGGGCCCGTCTGCTCCACTACGTGAGGAGTGATCGTCTGTCCCCCGTTGGCGATGGCCGCGTAGCCGGCGGTGAGCTGCAGAGGGGTTACGGTGAGGCCCTGCCCCATGGGAATGTTCCCGATTGTGGAGCCGCTCCAGTCCTCGTAGGCCGGCACGGAGCCAGGGTCCTCGCCCCACACGTCCACCCCGGTCTTCTCCCCGAATCCGAAACTCCGGATGTACCCCTCGAGCTTAGCGCCGCCGAGCGCCTGGCCGATCTGGATCGCACCCACGTTGCTCGATTCTTTGAGGACGTCGCCGGTGGTCATGACCTTGGTCTCGTGCGGGCGGGAGTCGTGGATCACGCGGTCGGCGACGGTTATGCGGTCGGGGACCACGAAGGTCGAGTGCTCCGTAACGGCCCCTTCCTCGAGGGAGGAGGACACGGTGATGGCTTTGAAGGTGGACCCCGGCTCGTAGGGGTCGGTGAGGACCCGGTTGCGCTGGTCCTCGAGCGCTGCGGCGTCGGCGCGGTTGTTGTCGTAGCCCGGCGTGTTGGCGAGCGCCACGATCGCGCCGTCCTCCACCCGCATGACCAGGCCCACGGCACC
>JARDZQ010000472.1 GCA_029240775.1 Rubrobacteraceae bacterium
CTTTATCATCGCCAGGCAGTACGACACCTACGTCGAGCGCGTCTCCAGCGCCATCCTGGTCTCCACCGCGATCTCCGTCGTGACCGTCTCAGCCCTCCTTACCATCCTCTCTCCGTAGACCGGCGCGCGAAACTGTACCTCCGTACAGATCAAAACCCTCCTTTCGCCCGTCGCACCAACGCCCGCCCGCTCGCATCCTGAGGGCAAAACGAACCCTCCCAAAAATGGACGCCCACCCCGAAGCGAGCACCCCACGAAGTTGACATCCACCCCAGCGGATATATCATTTACTTAGCCGGCTAAATAACGTCGGTGAGATGGAGGTAGAGATGGCGGGCATCGCGGAGAAGATAGAGCGCGAGGTAGCAAGTTGGGATGGGGTTGAGGCTAGGCCGCACCGGTTTGGGGGGGTCGAGTTCCGGGTGAGGGGACATGAGATCGGGCACCTGCACGGGAACCGGTTAGCGGACCTTCCGTTCCCGGTGAGGGTGAGGAAGGAGCTCGTGGCGAAGGGCAGAGCGCGGTTGCACCACGTGTTGCCGGAGAGCGGGTGGGTGAGCTATCCCATCCGGGGCGAGGAGGACGTGGAGGGGGCGCTTGAGTTGTTCCGGCTCAACTACGACTTGATCATGGCGCGCGGGCGCGAGGAGGCGTGATCCGGAGCCACCCGGTAAAGGGAACGACCGGCTACGCGCTGGCGAAGGTCTGCAAGGCGCACAGGGGGAACGTCGGCGAGCTGCTCTCCGAGGTCGGGCTTCACCCGGGGCAGGAGATGGTCCTCATCGAGCTGTGGGAGAGCGACGGGCTGAGGGGCGGCGAGCTCGCCGAGAGGCTCGGGGTCGAGCCGCCGACGGTTACCAAGATGCTGCGGCGCCTCGAGCGGTGCGGCCTCGTGGAGCGCTGCCAGGACCTGCAGGACGCCCGCAGTTTCCGGGCCTACCTGACCGACGAGGGGCGCTCGCTCGAGGCGCCGGTCACCCGCATTTGGGAGAGGGTTGAAGAGAGGACCCTCGCGGGTATGAGCGTCGGGGAGCGCCGGAACTTCCGCCGGCTCCTCATGAAGGTGCGGGCCAATATAGACCCGACCTTCGGCGCAGAGTAGAGACACATTTATAGACGAGAGATTTGCAGGAGGGGAATGATTTCCTATAACGGACGTTTGAGGGTCGTGGGCAGCACGCTCAGGGAGGGATCGAGCAGCCTCGGCGCGCTCAGGCGGGCGCTCTCGGCGGAGGAGGCGGGCGCCGAGGTCGAGCTCTTCGACCTGCGCGAGCTCGGGCTCCCGATGTACGAGCCGGGCAGGCCGCTCGAGGACTACGGCTCCGAGGTGCGGCGCTTCGTCGAGGCGATAGGCGGGGCTGACGCCCTCATCATCAGCACCGCCGCCTACCACGGGACGCTCGCGGGGGTGACCAAGAACGCCCTGGACTTCACGCAGTTCCTCGCCGGGGAAGAGAGGCCCTACCTGGAAGGCAGGGTCGTCGGTTTGATCTCCACCGCCGGCGGCGACCGGGCTGCGGCGAACACGACGGACGCCATGGTGCACATCGTGCACGCGCTGCGGGGCGTCGTCGCACCGCAGATGGTGAACATGGGCCAGGCGAGGAGACGCACCGACGCGGGGAATGTGACCGATGAGGGCTACGGCCGGCGGCTGGACAGGCTGGGCGGGCTCTTCGTGGAGATGGCCGGGGGGCTCAGCGTCGCACGCGGTTCGCATGGCCGGGCCGGCGAAGCCCTCGGGGTCGCGGTTTGAGCGCCGGCGCGGCGGGCGAAGGCTACAAGATCTCCACCCGCCTTCTTCTGGCAGTGCTCACCTCCGCAGTCTTCATCTCGGTGTTGAACAGCTCGATGGTCAACGTCGCGATCCCCCTCATAAGGGAGGACTTCGGAGCGTCTGAGGCCCAGGTAAGCTGGGTCATAACCGGTTACCTGCTCCTCTACGCCGTCGGCATCCCGCTCTACGGGCGTGCCTCGGACATCTTCAGCCTGCGGCGCGCCTTCGTTCTAGGGCTGGCGGTGTTCGCCGCCGGGAGCTTGGTATGCATCCTCGCCCCAAGCTTGCCTGTACTCGTGCTCGGGCGCGTCGTGCAGGCGATGGGCGGCGCGGCCATACCGGCGCTCGCGACGGCGTCGGTAGCCAAGGTGCTGCCGCCGGGCGAGCGCGGGACCGCGCTCGGTCTCATCGTGTCGAGCGTCGGCGTGGGGGCGGCGATCGGGCCCGTCGTGGGCGGCGCGCTGGAACAGGTGGCCGGGTGGCACTCGCTCTTCTACGCCGTGCTGTTCTTGATGCTGATCCTGATCCCCGGCGCCGCCTACGCGCTACCGCACACCGAGAGCGCGGGTGAGCGCGGCTTCGACGTTCCCGGCGGGCTCCTGCTCGGTCTGGCGGCCGGGCTGTTCCTCTTCGGCATAACCCAGGGGCAGGTGGCGGGGTTCGGCTCTTTCTCCTCGTGGGGCAGCTTCCTGGGGTCGGCACTCGCGGCTGCGGGTTTCGCGTGGAGGATCACCAGCTCCGAGCACCCGTTCGTCTCCCCCGCGCTCTTCAGGAACCGGGGCTACGTGGCGGCCGTGATCGTGGGCTTCCTCTCCATGCTCGTTAACGTCTCATGCCTGGTGTCCATCCCGCTGCTCGTCTCGCAGGTGAACGGACCGCTGCTGGTCTCGCAGGTGAACGGGCTTTCGCCGGGGAGCACGGGGCTGGTACTCGCGCCGGGGGCTGTGGCGCTCGCCATCATCTCCCCCCTCGCCGGACGCCTCTCCGATCGGATCGGCGCCAGGAGGCCCGTGTACGCGGGCCTCCTGGTGATGCTAATCTCCGTCCTCTTCCTCTCCGCGTTCGCCGCGGGGGCTTCGCCCGTGGTCGTGGCGCTCGGGATGCTAGGCGTGGGCGTCGGCTTCGCGTTCACCAACTCCCCGAACGTCAACGCGGCCGCGGCGGCGCTGCCGGAGGAGAGCACGGGGGTGGGGCTCGGCATCTTCAACGGCTTGTTCTTCCTCGGCGGCGGGACCGGCCCTGCGGTCGTCGGGGCGTTCCTCGCCGCGCGCCGGGAGGCGGGCGCAGGAGCCATAAACCCCCTCTACGGCCTCGACGCGGCGCCCTTCTCGGACGCGTTTTTGCTCCTGAGCGTCGCCCTGCTGCTCGCCCTGGCCGCCTCGCTCGGCTTGCGCAGCGGCAAGAAGGCGAAGGTTCCAGATCGCTAGGAAAGGAGGAACCGTGGACGGCAACGCATCGGCTCTAGAGCGCGAGGTGCTCCGGTGGCCCGGCGTGAGCAAAGAGCCCGGAAGATTCGGCGCCACCTCGTTCCGGTACGGGAAGCGAGAGATCGGTCACCTCCACCACGACCGGATAGCCGACCTCCCTGTGACGACGGAGATGCGAGAACGCGTCCTCTCGGAGGGCCGCGCGCGCCCGCACCGGGCAGGGGTAAAGGGATACGTCAGCCATCCGTTAGAGAGCGAAGAAGACGTCGCGGCGGTACTCGAGATCCTCAGCCAGAACTACGACCGGGCGAAGGCCGCGCGCCGCGCTTCACCGACCATGGAGGAACAGAGGTGACGGATTACGGCAGAGAGCTGGAATTCGGGGCGAGCGTCGCGCCGCTGGCTGAACCGCCGGGGTTCGTCGAGCGTCTAGTGGTGGCGGCGGACAGGGCGGGACTCGACCTCGTCGGGATACAGGACCATCCCTACCAGCGGCGGTTCCTGGATACGTGGACCCTCATCTGCACGCTCGTTCCCGTGACCGAGCGAATCCGCTTCTTCCCCGACGTCGCGAGCCTGCCCTTGCGTCCCCCCGCCATGCTCGCGAAGGCAGCCGCGAGCCTCGACGTGCTCTCCGGCGGCCGCGTGGAGGTGGGCCTCGGGGCGGGCTCCTTCTGGGACGCCATAGAGGCCATGGGCGGACCGAGGAGGACCCCGGGAGAGGCCGTCCGCTCCATCGAGGAGGCCATCCAGGTGATACGGCTCGTCTGGAGCGAGGAGCGCTCCGTGAGGTTCGAAGGCGACATCTACAGCCTCAAAGGCATGAGACCCGGTCCCCATCCGGTTCACGATATAGGCATCTGGGTCGGAGCCTACGGACCGAGGATGCTGGATTTGATCGGGCGCCTCGCAGACGGCTGGGTCCCCTCCCTCGGCCATTCGCCGCCGGAGCGGCTGCCGGAGAGGCAGCGGCGCATAGACGAAGGGGCCGAGAAGGCGGGACGCGAGCCGCGCGAGATCCGGCGCGCCTACAACATCTCAGGCATGATCGGCGAGGCGGACGAGGGACCATTGAACGGGCCGGCTTCCAGGTGGGTCGAAGAGCTCTCGCGCTTCGCGCTGGAGCTCGGGATGGATACGTTCATCTACTGGCCCGCCGACGACCCCGTCCGCCAGGTCGAGCTCTTCGCGAGCGAGGTCATGCCCAGGGTGCGCGAGTCGGTAGCCGCAGGGCGCGGGAGATAACCGGAGGAGCCCGACAAGCTACGAGCCGAAGAACTCGTTCACGACCCGCGCTACCAGTTCCGGCGAATCTTCCATCGCGAAGTGCCCGGCCCCGGGGATCAGCACGAGCTCCAAACGGGGAAGCAGGTCGTGGAGTCGTCTGGCAAACGCGGGGTCGAGCCAGGCATCCTCCTCACCCCAGATGATCCGCACGGGGGTCCGCATCGAACCGAGGAGGGGTTCGAACTCCGCCGTGTGCCGCTCGTCGAACTGCGCCAGGTTGCGGAGGTAGTCGGCCTGTCCGCGCCACTGTCCGAACGCTGCCTCGAGAATCACGATCGCGCCGCCTATGTCGTGGCCCGCGCTCGCGGGTCTCTCCAAGCCCCGCGACCCGATCAGGTCGGCTAGGGCGCGAGACTGCGCCGGGATCGACAGGTCCACCCCCATGCCTCTGGGACTCCCCGAAGCCCGGCAGGTCGAAGACATAGACAGCGTGGTCGTCAGCCAGCACCGCTACAGTGCCAGATGTACGAACGGCTCGGGGTCCCGTGTACTAGTATCATCGGGGGACCTTCGCCAAACACGTCGAAGGCAACCTCGCCGCCGGCGAGCCGGGCGCGGCGCCGGAGACGCTAGTGGTAGGGATCACCCACGTTCGAAGGACCCACGAGCCTTCCTCACTGTTCCCAGAGTAGCATTTCGATCTTGGAGGAGACCCCATGCCGAAAGGAATTCTCGAACGGCTGTCGGAGGGCGTGGTTCTCGGGGACGGCGGATACCTGCTCGAGCTCGAGCGGCGTGGCTACGTCCAGGCCGGACCTTTCGTTCCCGAGGTAAGCCTGACGCGTCCCGAGGCGCTTGCCGAGCTGCACCGGGAGTTCGTGCGCGCCGGCGTCGACGTGATCCAGACGCTCACCTTCTACGCGAGCGAGGACAAGCTGGCCACCGTCGGCCTGGAGAGCCGGGTGGACGACATGAATCGCGCCGCCACGAGGGTAGCGCGCGAGGTCGCCGACGAAGCCGAGAGGGATGTTCTCGTGGCCGGGAACCTGTGCGTCACCTGGTCCTACGACCCAGACGACCCCGGCTCCCACCGACGCGTTCGGGAGATGTTCGACAGACAGCTGTCCGTCATGACCGAGGAGGGCATAGATTTCGTTATCGCCGAGACCTTCAGCTGGCTCGGGGAGGCCAGGATAGCCGCCGAGGCCATCAAGGCCGCGGGCTTGCCGGCCATGGTGACGATGGGCCCGGACAACGACCCGAACTCCTTCGAGGGCTACTCCCCGGGAGAGTGCGCCCGCCGCCTCGCCGACGCGGGGGTTGAGATCGTGGGCGTTAACTGCCTGCGCTCCCCAGAGCACGTGCTCCCGATTATGGAGGAGGTGCGCGAGGCCGCGCCGGGCTCGGTCTACCTGGCGAGCCAGCCCGTCGCGTTTCACGGCCCGGCGGATCAGCCGAACTTCGTCTCTCTGCCGGAGTTCCCTTACGAGCTAGAGAAGATCACGCTCCCGAGAGCCGCGTTCGGGGATTTCGCGACCACGGCGCGCGAGATG
>JARDZQ010000473.1 GCA_029240775.1 Rubrobacteraceae bacterium
CCTCGTAGGGGTCGGCTTCCGAGCCTGTGACGAGGCGTCCCCCGCCCGAGCGCTGCGTCGAGCCGTACGTTATGAGTGCGACCTCGCAGAGCCCCATTTTTATCGCGGCGGCGGCGTGGAAGAGGTGGGAGACGAACGAGGAGCCGCCTATGCTCGTCGCGTCCGAAAAGCGGGGTCTTATACCGAGGTACTCGCCGACCGAGAGGGTAGGCATGTGATAGTAGGCCGAGGCCGAGAACAGGCCGTCCACATCAGACTTGCCCAGGCCGGCGTCCTCCAGGGCACGGAGGGTAGCCTGCCCGATCAGATCCATGGGTGCGAACCCCGGCCCGACCTCGCCGAGGTCAGACTCAGCGACCCCGACGACGGCCACCTTACCCCGCAGGCTCACGGGCCCTCGCCTTCAGGCACGAAGACCGGGACCGGACCGTCATCAGTGAGATCCAACCTGAGCGTCACCCTAGCCCCAACCTCCACTTCCTCCGCCGGCACGCCCTCGACGCGGCTCATCATCCTGAAGCCTTCTTCCACGTCGACGAGGACGACGTTGTAGGGGTCGTCTTCCCGCCTGTACACGGCCGTCGTCGCGTAGACCACCCCCCGGCCTGAGCTGGTCTCCCAGGCGAGATCGGAGCTCCCGCAGACGGGGCAGAGTACGCGCGGGTAGAAAACCGCAGCCCCGCAACCTGCGCAGCGCTGGAAGCCGAGCCTGCCTGACTCCAGGTAGCGCCTGTAGACCTCGACGGGTGGCCCGCCATCTTCCGGGCTCATCTCACCCCTCTCGTCATGGACAGGAGGTAAGCATCCACGAAGCGATAGCAAGGCGCAACCCCGGCCAGGGTATCGGGCGCTACGTATGTATCCCCGGCATGAGATCGGGGACTGAACACCAGCTCAGGGAGGTGGGTTGCTATCGGCGTTTCGAAAGAGACACGCGTTCTGGTAGACGCGGCTCCAAAGTCGAGCCGCCCGTCATCGGGCCCCGGTCCCCAGCAGGGCCACGGGGAAGTTGCGAAGCAGACGACCGATGCCCAGCGACACCTCCCCATTGTGATCCTCGGCGACCACTATTTCGCCTGTTAGCACGTTGCGGCACGAGACCTCTGCCAGATCATCGGGAAGGAGTATGGACGTATCTCCCCAGGCCTCGGGAGCCGGCACAAGGGGTCCTTCCGCGTCCATCATCTTCGCGTAGAGCCGCGGAGCAACGGTGATCGCCGCCTCTCTCCCATGCCGCCGGGCGAAAGCGACGATATGTTCCCTCCTTTCACCCACGGCCCGAAGCGCTACGTAGCCGCCGTCTTCGAAGAGGTCGGGGCTTTCGCGGCGCATCTCCAGCGCCTTCCAGATGAGGTAAAGCTTCGGACGGCCATCCTGCCACGAACCGTCCTTGAGGAGCGCGCGTGCATCGGAGAGATCGAGCCGCCTCAGGTCGGCGAGGAGCCTCTTCCGCAGCTCGAAGTCCACCGGGCGGCGGTTGTCAGGGTCAACGAGGCTGAAGTCCCAGACCTCGTTGCCCTGATACACATCAGGGACACCAGGTACGGTCAGCTTGAGCAGGCTCTGGGAGAGGCTGTTCAAAGCGCCAATGCGGGCCACGCGACGCTGGAAGGGCAGAAATACTTGCAAGAAGGGGCTCGTCGCAGAGAGAAGGACGTCCACGAAACCGGCGACTCCTTCCTCATACCCCTCGTTCACGTCGGTCCAGGATGTGCGTACCTGTGCCTCCCGCATCGCCTTCTCCATGTACGCCTTTATGCGCTCCCGAAGCGCTTCCAGCGCCTCTGCGTCTAGTTCTCCGAGCGCCCAGGCGCCCAACAGCGTCTGATACAGGAGGTACTCGTCGTCACGGCTCGGGGCGAGTTCCCCACCAGCGTCGCGGCGGTGCGGGGCATTGAGCTCACTCCAGCGCACCACCCTCTCGCGCCACTCGTCGGGGATCTCCGAGAGTACGTCGATCCTGGCGCGCACGTCCTCACTGCGCTTGGTGTCGTGCGTGGAGGTCGAGAGCATCGAGTGCGGCCAGCACTCAAGGCGCTCGGCGTTCAGACGGTGAAACTCGGGGACGGAGACGCCGAAGCGCTCCGGCTCGCCGCCGACCTCGTTCAGGGAGATCAGTCGGTTGTAGACGTATAGGGCCGCATCTTCCATGCCCTTCGCCATCACCGGTCCCGTGTACTGCTGAAACTTTGAGGTGAAGGCGCCCGCCTCGATCTCTTCAGGCCCCTGGCGAAGGACGATGTCGCGGATGAAGTCGAAGACCTTCGGGTCGCCGCCCTCGCTCCTCTCCTTCGCGTGATGCACTGCCAGATCCACGTGGCGCCTGTCTGTCTCAGAGATAGTCCCCGAACCTATGTAGGTGCGGTAGACGGGGAAGAGCGCGACCACGTCGGAGAGCGCCTCGCGCAGGGTCTCCACGCTGAAGTCGTGAGAGCGCCCGTGCTCGGAGATGCGCCGCAGACGGCGCGAGAGCGCGTTCAACTCGCTCGAAAGCGCGGTGCGCATGACCTTGTGCTTGCACTCGTACAGCAGACTCTGGAAGTCGAGGGGCCGTCCGATGAAGCTCTGGTAGGCCTCATCCATCCCGCCCTCCCCGGCCGGGTCCACAAAAAGCCCGTTGACCAGGTTCGTGAACTCGTAGCCCGTCGTGC
>JARDZQ010000474.1 GCA_029240775.1 Rubrobacteraceae bacterium
GCCCGCGCGGTCGTGTGCGGGTCCACATCCTGCCCGGCGTGCAGCGCCAGGGTCTCGAATCCGTATTCCTGCATCTTCTGGTCGGCCATGTCGGTCATATATCCTCTCCCTTCGGTCGAGAGCTATCAGCCGTCAGCTTCTGGTCTCACAAAGGTACTTATCGCTGCTCTCACTTCGTCCCAGTCCTTGAGGAACGCGTCGTGGCCGCTCAGGGAGTCTATCTCCACGTAGCGCACGTCGGCTCCTGTCCCCCTCGCCCGCTCGGCGGTAGCCCGCACCTCGTGTGGCGGGAAGAGCCAGTCGCTCGAGATGCCTACGAAGAGAACCTCGCCTTCGATCCGGGAGTAGGCTACCTCCTCCGACTCGTAGCCCGCGGCGACATCGTAGAGGTCCATCGCGCGCGAGAGGTAGAGGTAGGAGTTGGCGTCGAAGCGGCCGACGAGGTCCCTGCCCTGGTAGTGGAGGTAGCTCTCTATCTCGAAGCGCCCGCCGAACTCGTCGTAGAGCGCCGGTCGGCTCGCGGGCCTGCGGCCGAACCTCTCCCACTGTCCCGCGGCGCTCTGGTAGGTCATCATCCCGGCCATCCGGGCGATGGCGAGGCCGTTCTGGGGGAAGCTTCCGGACCCGTAGTAGTCTCCGTTCTGCCAGTCCGGGTCGGCCATGATGGCGCGTCGCCCGAGCTCGCTCATCCCGAGCCCCTGCGGTCCCAGGGCGTTCGTCGCGGCGATGGGCACGGCTTTCTCGACGAAGGCGGGGAACTCGACGGCCCACTCGAGTGCCTGCTGCCCGCCGATAGAGCCCCCGATCACGAGCCGGAGCCTCTTCACGCCGAGATCGTCCAACAGCCGCTTCTGCGCCCTGACCATGTCCCTGATGGTGAGGACGGGGAAACGCATCGCGTACGGGCGCCCGCTCTCGGGGTCTATCGAGGACGGGCCCGTGCTCCCGTAGCAGCCGCCGAGCACGTTCGAGCAGACGACGAAGTTCTGCTCGGAATCTATGGCGCGCCCCGGCCCGACCATCGGTTCCCACCACCCGCCGCGCCTGTACGAGGAGTCCGGCTTTCCGGCGGCGTGGGTGTCGCCCGTGAGAGCGTGGACGATGAGAACGGCGTTCTCGCCAAACTCGTCCAGCTCGCCCCAGGTCTCGTAGGCGAGGGTGACGTCGCTCAGGGCGCCGCCGAGCTCCGGCTCGAAGCGGCCTATGCGGTGGTGGAGTGGGGCCGAGGCAACCTGGGCCGGGGCCTGCCTAGCCCCGGCCCCTGGGTCTAGTGTCATACTCGGTAGTAATGCAGCCTCCTTCTCTTCATCGGGTCCTACGCCTTACGCGCAACCCGCTCGTAGAAGAGGCTGCCCGCCTCTCCCCACATCTCCCAGGGCGGTAATGACCGCCCTGCTGGACTTGGCACCTCACGGCGAGCGAGCGAAGCTCTTCGCCGCCGGTTGCCGCGGTTTCTCGGGGCCAGTTCCCTCCACCGCTCTAGATGCGAGTTGGCGCTAGGGCTGGATGCTAAAACACGCACCGCTTCACCGTCAAGGGAGATGGAGCCCGCTGCGGTCACCGTAACCGGCTCTTTGCGACTCGCGCCTACCGCTTCACCCAAGGGAAGCTCACGTATACGCGCACTTTGCCCTTCCGCTGCAGCCTGCTCTTGATGCCCAGCTTCTTGGCCGCGGCGAGCGTGAGGTCCACTCCGGCGGGGTTGCGAACCGTCCTGCCGAACTCGTCTTTACCCTTGTTGTGGTTGCCGAAGTAGGCCGCCTGCGCCTGGGGCACGCAGCGCGGGAGGTTTCCCCACTCATCCTGTTTTTCACTAGTAGTGCGCCGCTGCCAGTAGTCGTCGAACGTATTCCAGGGCCCCACCTCCTTGACCGGGAGCCTGTCCCTACGTCCGCCGTAGACAGGCCGGATGGCAACCTTGCGAGGCCGATCCCGAAACTTGAGCCTGCGGTGCGGCAGAGCGACCTCGTACCTGGTGTACCCGTCGTAGTAGGTCGCGAAGACCTTGCAGCGCAACCTCCGCGACCTGTCGGTCGAGACCACATCACCGGCCGCCGCGGACTCTGCCGCTTCCTGGCCCTCCTGAGCGAACTTCGCGTCCACCCACTCACCTAGCCGCGGCATCCGGTCTTCGGGCAGCAGGGCCTCTATGGTGGACTTCGTCTTCGCGACGGCCTCCCTGACCGCCGCGTTGTACTCCGAGACCGCCCCCTTGGACTCAGCCTCGAGCTCCCGCTCGCTCTCGATGTACTCGCGTGCGAGGGTCTCGTTCTCTTCACGCACCGCTTCCAGGACCTTAGCCATCTCCTCGTCATCGAGTCCAAACTTGGCCTGGAATTCCTCTGCGTTGCGTTGTTCGGAGAGGACGAAAGCTATCGCTGGCTTCTCGGGGTCCGAGTACGCCGAGTATTGTTGCGCCTCTACCGCGGCGTGATCTCCAGCGAGCAGGAGTCCGGCCACGACGCCCAGAAGCGGCGCCAGGACCAGCCAGCCACGCTTGGCACAGATTGATGTCGCGAAGCGTCCCAAAATACGCGACAGCAGCGATATCACGGAGCCCCCTCCTCGTCGCCCTTCTCACATTGTGAGGCGATGTTGTGACCCAATGTTACAACCTGCTCTCAGAGCGGTCAATGGCCCTCG
>JARDZQ010000475.1 GCA_029240775.1 Rubrobacteraceae bacterium
GGTGCCTATGGTCGCGTAGCCCCCGCCGGTGACGGCGTCGTTCATCAGGACGATGGGCTCGACGCCGCCAGGCACCTGGATGGAGCCAACGGGGTAGCCGAAGTCAACCACGTTGGCCTGGTCTGCCCCGGCACCGGCCGGCTGTTCCCGCTCCACGAACCCGAGCTCGCCGCCCGTGTAGCGGTAGCCGACCCGGTCAGCGTCAGTGGTGACCGTCCACGTGGTGTTGAGGAACGCCTCCATGCTCTCCTCGGTCAACCTGTAGCTGGCGAGCCCGATAATGACGCGCAGCTCCGCCTCTTTGGAGTAGTGGGGGATCTGCTGCTCAACGACGGCCATCCCGACGCGGTCGGAGCGGTCGCCCGCCTCGCCCAGCGCCAGCTCGTCGCCCTCAGCCAGCGCCCTGCCCTCGTGGCCTCCAAGCCCGATCAGGGTGTAGGTCGAGCGGCTGTGCATGAAGACGGGCACGTCTATCCCGCCCGCCACTGCCAGGTAAGCCCTCGCACCGTTCTGGAGGTAGTCGAAGGTCAGCACATCCCCCGCCTCTACGGCGAGCGTCTCCCAGGTCGGAACCTCCTCGCCGTTGATCTTCGGTGGCATCTTGGCCCCCGTAACGGCGACTACGGCGTCCTCTGTAAACTCCAGCCTAGGGCCGAAGTACGTTATCTCCAGGCCCGCCGCGCCTTCCTCGTTGCCGACGAGGTAGTTGCCAATCTGGTAGGAGAAAACGTCCATCGCCCCGCTAGGGGGCATCCCGATAGCATACTCGCCGAGGCGGCCCGTGTCCTGGACGGTGGTGAGTAGACCAGGGCTCTGCACCTTAATCGCCATAGAGCGCCCCCAGGATCTCCTCGTTGTACGCGTGGGGGTCGTCGAGGGCGCGGTCCGGGTGGAAGACGAAGTCCTTCTTTCTATACTCGAAGGTGCCGTCCTCGACGCGGCCCCGGATCTCGTCGAACTCCTCCCGGTCTATGCCACGGTAGTTGAAGATGTCACCCGGTTTCGGGAAGACTATCGAGTCCTGAAAGTCCTTTAGCTCCTGCTTCACGTCGAGGACGGGGGCGGGGGCAAGGCCGTAGAGCTGGTAGCCGCCAGCCCCTTCTACAGAGTAGACGACGGCGAACCCGCCGCCGAAGCCGAAGGCCCGCTCCGGGGTGTATGTGCGGGGCCTCACGTACTTGGGCACCTCCACCTGCTCCTCCGGCGGGACGAGCTGGTAGCACCAGGGCAAGCCTGGCACGAACCCGATCATGGTCACAAGCCACGGCGAGCCGAGCAGCGCCGCGATAAAGTCCTCCTTCGAGTCGTAGCCGTTGATGCGGGCAGAGTACTCGAGGTCGGTCGCCTCAGGGTCCTGATGGCGGTCACGAAAGCGCATCAGGGTCTCGTGGGTCCAGGGGTCCTCCATCATCACGGGCACGTCCACGACCCGCGTCTGGAGCTCGAAACCCTCAATGTCTCCCGCTTCGACGTCTATCTCCTTGAGGCGCGAGATCAAGTCGTCAGGATGCAGCACGTCGGGGTCTATGCGGACCATGTACGAGGCGTTGGACGGACAGATGTCCGTTACGCCCTCGATGCCCTCCTCCTCGAGCCTGTTCGTGATCGCCATCGCCCTGAAGTTGACCTTCAAGCTCATCGCCTCAGCCAGTTCGACGAAGACGAACTCGTCCCCCCCGTAGCTGTAGCGCGCTGGCGGGAGCTCGGTCTCGACGCTGCGGCTCATATCCGGTTGCACCCAGCCTTCCCCTAGACAGTGCCGCAATACTACCCACGCCGGATTTTTCCGTCAATAGGTGCTAAAAGGGAGCCAGGATACATTCGAGGGCGACGAGAGAGGGACGAGCTTGAACGTAGCGATGATGACCCGCGTGGCGCTCATGGCCGCCGTCACCGCCGTGGCCGCCCAGATAACCGTTCCGATCGAGCCTGTGCCTTTCACGTTTCAGGTGCTCGCCGTGATCCTCTCCGGTCTCCTGCTCGGGCCGCGCTACGGGGCTCTGGCTCAGGCGATCTACGTTCTCGTCGGGGCCGTTGGGGTACCCGTGTTCGCCGGGTTCAGGGGTGGGTTGGGCATAGTCTTCGGCGATACCGGAGGCTACCTCCTCGCCTACCCCTTCGCCGCCGCCGTCGCCGGGCTCGCCGCGCGAGCGGTCGCCAATGACCAGCGGAGGCAGGCCTTTTTGGCCAGTTTGCTGTGCGGATGCGCCGCGCTGGGTGTCATCTACGTCCTCGGGGCGACCTGGCTCTCCGTTATCGCCGGCCTCTCACCCGCAGCGGCCCTGGCGACGGGCGTGCTGCCTTTCGTGGTCTTCGACCTCGTGAAGGTCGTCGTGGCGGCACTCGTCGCCGTGGCCGCCGCCCCGGCCATCGCCGCCTCCCGGACCTGAGGGAGCGCGGGGCCCGGGATAAGGCTAATATGACCCTCCAGTCGTAGTGGTTCGAAGGAGGTCGGGAATCGTGTTCGAGAAGGTTCTCGTGGCGAATCGGGGGGAGATCGCGCTTCGCGTCGTGCGCGCCTGTCAGGAGCTCGGGGTGGCCGCCGTCGCCGTCTACTCCGACGCCGACGAGAGCGCCCTCCACGTCCACCGCGCCGACGAGGCCGTCCGCATCGGCCCGCCGCCCGCTGGCAAGAGCTACCT
>JARDZQ010000476.1 GCA_029240775.1 Rubrobacteraceae bacterium
GCTAATGAGCAATTGATAGGCCTCGGTCCGTCCCACTGAGAATAGAAGGTATCCTCGTTCGACGTAAAGGCGGTACCGGACTCCGAGTCCGGCACAACCTCGCCGTAGGAGTCGCGCAGCTCGGGCATCGGCCGCCGCCTAGCGACGTCTCCGTCGGTGACGACCCGGTGAAGCCGGTACAGAGTGAGGCCCCGTCTCCGACGCCGGCGCCCCGGTCTCCCAGTATCTCCTGGGTGACCGGGGCGCCGGACCAAGTGCCGGTATCGCACATCTTGTTGCGCCGCGGCGTCGCCCTCATGCCGGGCTGAGCGGCGGGATGGAACTACTCCGAAGCCACGCCAGATCGACTCGTCGCGTGCCGAGCCGTGGTTGCTTACTTCGTTGACGAAGGTCAAAAGGGCGCAAATCGAAGGTTTAGGACAGCGGACGGCTCGTCCAGTCGCGGGTGAGCGACTGGTAGGTGGAGAATTACATCAAGCGGCCGAGAATCGACGTGTTTTGGCCCGATCTGGGAGCGGGCGTCACCGTACGGAGCGACGTCGTCGCCCATTGGGTTATCGATCAGCTTGCTACAAGCAGAAAGGAAGAGGATCCCTGGGTGCCGCAGTGACGCCTATGAGCTTCCAGCGAGACTGGAACAACTTCCAGCGAATCTGGAAGGCCGCTGTGGTCCATACGGATCCCGTGGCCAACGTCAGAAGCATCCGTCTCGTGTTGCAGCAATGGGCTGCCGCACTGGGTCGATCCAGGAGCCAGGGCCGCCTCCCATGTTGGCAGGCGCCCGATCCACGATCGCACCGGACCTGTACTCTCCGCATCATGACCTCGACCGGTGCCGCTCGTGGACCTCGCCGGCCGCTCGCAGCCCCGACTCGATGGCTCCCTGGATCCAGGCATGAGAGAGGGAGGTGTGCTCGCCGGCAAAGTGAATCCGGCCTTCGGGTGCGGAGATGTGCTGGTGCAGGAGCTCCTGCTGCCCGGGAGCGAAGAGCGCGAAGGCGCCGCCGGCAAACTCGTCGTCGTGCCACATTTTCGAGGCCCCGGCCTCGAACTCGTCGGCGGCCTGTGGATGGATGCACGCTAGATTCTCCAGCGCTTGGACGACTCGGTCGTGCGCCGACAACGAGCCCCAGCGCTGCGCGTCGTCGCCCCAGGTATACGAGGCCAGCAGCACGCCCCGACCCGTCTCCCGCCCGTGATCCGGGTAGTAAACGGCACGGATCGGCATGTCGGTGAATGTACCGCCCCCGAAGATGCCATCATCGTCCTCCCAGAAGCGTCGGCGGAACTGCAGCAGGATCTTCGACGAGGCGTCATAGTGGAGTTGACGGATCGCGCGCTGCTTGTCTCGCGAGAACGGCTTCAGAGCCTCCAGGTGGCGGAGCACTGGAAAGGGCACCGTCAGGATCGCGTAGTCGCCCTCGGCCCGAAAACGGCCCGCCCCCGTCTGGTAGTGGACGGTCACCCCATCCGGCGACTGGTCGACCGCGATCGCCTTGGCACCGAAGCGGATCTGGTCGCGGAGTCCGGGGAGAAAGGCGCGGGGCAAGTGGTCCATCCCGCCGTCGATCTCGACGAGGTCGGCGTAGCAGCTGCCGACCTCCTCGCGCAACAGTTCCAGGAACGACTCGTTCAGGATGGCCTCTTGTTGGGCAAGGAGGCCGAATCGCTCGATCGCGGCCTCGGACCAGTTGCTGGCCTCGAGGAACTCGCGCGTCGAGTAGCCCCCGTACTCCGCAACAATCGCCGCCCACGCTTCCTCCGTTCTCGATGCCAACCGCTCCACCACGGGGGCGAGGGCCACTGCCCAGAGTTGGCTGTGGCTGGAAGCGCGCTCGCCCTCAGCGAGGTCGAACCCAAGGCACGCCGGGTCGGCGTCCACCTCCTTCGCCCGAAACCGCTGGCCGTGGAGAAAGACGTAGCCATCTGGGTTGTCCATCGTGAAGGGAGAGACCCGCAGGTCGTACCGCTCTACGTAGGCCATCGTCAATTCGTGGGTCTTCGGTAGGCGCATCGCCCCAGCCTCGGCGTAGAGCCCGTCAGAGAACGGCTCGCGCCACGTCTCGATTCGCCCACCGACGCGCTGCCGGGCCTCGAGAACCACGGGTTCGTGCCCGGCCCGGCGCAACTCCGCGGCCGCGACAAGTCCCGCCATCCCGGCACCGACAATCACAACTCGTGCCGGGGAGGGCGACGGCGGCAAGCCGTCCCGCACGACCCGCAGTGGCTCGACCATCGATGCATCGGTCATTCCCGGCTCCTCTCTAAGTCGGTCGCCACGCGCCCCAGTCGACCCAGTGCGGGGCGCTGCCCTGCGAGTTCTAGGTTACAGCGGCTGACTCTCGGGCGCGCACGACTGCATGGATTACTTTTTCGCTGACGGCGAATTCAACGCCGATCGGAGTCGCAGTGTTGCGGTATACCCCGTCACCCCTTGCTCGTCATACCGAGAACTCTTCCCCGTAAACACGGATAGCGCTTCACCGTGCTCCATGCGATCCTTTTCAAACGCATAATTACAACTATCTCCAGGTACCTCCAGGCCGTTAGTCTACGCGCGGGTTTGACTCACGGCTAAGAAAGAGTGCGCCCACGACACCGGCTTCGCGCTGGCTGTCGTCATGCTCCTCCTCGCTTCTCAG
>JARDZQ010000477.1 GCA_029240775.1 Rubrobacteraceae bacterium
GGCGCTTCGCTGCGCCTCTCGGTGCTCGAACACCGTCTCGCCGTCTGCCGGCTAGAACCGAATTCGGAGATACCGGCTTGGGCGACGGGGGATCCGTTCTTCTGCGTGACGCGGACCACTGATGAGTTCTCGGTCGTCTGCCCGGAGGAGCGTGTCCCGGTGGAAATCACCTGCGAGCGTGGCTGGCGCGCCCTCGAGGTGGAGGGTCCCTTCGAGTTCGGAGTGACGGGCGTGCTCGCGTCGGTGGCCGTGCCACTCGCCGAGAGCGGGGTCGGCATCCTCGCAATTGCGACCTACGAGACCGACTACGTGCTCGTCAGAGATGAGCAGCTCGACCTCGCGGCCGCCGCGCTGCGCGCGCGAGGACACGAGATCCTATGACACGTGACAACGCACAAGGAGAGAAGATGCTAAAGGGAAAGAAGGTCGTGCTCGCCTACTCGGGGGGGCTGGACACCTCCGTCTGCCTGAAGTGGCTCGAGCAGCGGGGAGCGACCCCGTACGCGCTGTACCTCGACCTCGGGCAGGGAGAGCCCGCCGACGACGTGAGGAACAAGGCCCTCGACATAGGAGCCGACGATGCCTTCGTCCGGGACGCGAAGACCGAGTTCGCCGAAGAGTACGTTGCGCCCGCCATAAAGGCCAACGCCCTCTACGGCGGGAAGTACCCGCTCTTCACGGCGCTCGGGCGTCCGCTCATCGCCAAGAAGCTCGTCGAGGCGGCCCGCGAGGTCGGGGCGACGCACATCGCTCACGGTTCTACGGGCAAGGGCAACGACCAGGTCCGCTTCGACGTCACCAGTGCCTCCATCGCCCCGGACCTCACCGTCGTAGCACCTGTGCGCGACTGGAACATGAGCCGGCCCGAGGAGATCGAGTACGCTAAAGAGAACGGCATCCCGGTCCCCGTCACCAGAGAGTCCCCCTACAGCGTGGACGCCAATCTCTGGGGACGCTCCATAGAGGCAGGCCCCCTCGAAGACCCCGACCACGAGCCCACCGAGGATGTCTTCGAGCTCACCGCCTCTCCGGAAGAGGCCCCGGACGAGCCGCGCTACGTCGAGATCGGCTTCGAAGGGGGCCTCCCGACGAGCCTCGACGGCGAGGAGCTACCGCTCGTCGAGCTCATCGCCGCGTTGAACGGGATCGCCGGCGAACATGGCGTAGGCAGGGTGGACATGATCGAAGACCGCCTCGTGGGTATCAAGAGCCGTGAGATCTACGAGGCCCCGGCAGCCCTTACTATCGTCCAGGCCCACAAGGAACTCGAGACCCTCACCCTTACCAAGGACGTACTCCGCTTCAAGTCCACCGTCGAGCAACGCTACGCCGAACTCACCTACGACGGCCTGTGGTTCACCCCCCTCAAGACCGCTCTCGACGCCTTTATCGAAGAGACCCAGAAGGCCGTGACCGGCGCCGTCCGCCTCAAGCTCTACAAAGGCTCGAGCACCATTGTTGGCCGCACCGCCCCTCAAGCCCTCTATAACAAGGACCTCGCCACCTACGACCCCAACAGTACCTTCGACGAAGCCTCCGCATCAGGCTTTATTGCCCTCTGGGGCCTCCCGGCCCGCCAGTGGGCCAGCGTCCACGGAGGTGCCGAACAGAACCAATTGCCAAGTCAGCCTGAACTTCAAGGTTAACAGATAAAAAGTGAAAAGCCAGAGTTTGCAGGGTTTTCTCTATGATTCTCAGGCCTCTGTCAGTACCGTAAACTAGGATGATAGACTAACTCTAAACGTCAAGGTTGTAGTAAAGTTAAAGTTCAAGTTTATATAACTGACAGCTCGACCAATCTACGTCAGACACCCCTTGTCAGATCAAGTAATTTTGATCTATACTGTTGGTGTGATGGCGTTCAGGTGTTGTCGGCGGTGGCAGGAGGCTGGTTCCGGTGGGTGAGGAGACGATAAGAGACGAGGTAAGGCGGCGGTATGCCGCGGCTGCGCTCTCGGTTCGGGAGGGTGGAGGATCTTCGTGTTGCGGGTCCGGTGTGGGGCTCGACTCGGAGGCGCTAGGGGTCGACTGGACCGGGGGAAGTTACTCGGAGGTCGTGAAGGAGGAGCTGCCGCAGGCTGCGGTCGAGGCTTCACTAGGGTGTGGGAACCCGGTGGCTCTGGCGACGCTGTCCCCGGGTGAGGTGGTGTTGGACCTCGGGAGTGGTGGTGGGATCGACGTTCTGCTCTCGGCGCGGCGGGTCTCGCCCGGCGGGAAGGCGTACGGCCTCGACATGACGGATGAGATGCTGGATCTCGCGCGTCGCAACAGGAGCGAGGCCGGGGTCGAGAACGCGGAGTTCCTCAAAGGGGAGATAGAGGAGATCCCGCTCCCCGACGCTCACCTAGACGTCGTCATAAGTAACTGCGTCATCAACCTCTCGGCCGCGAAGGAGAGGGTCATAGGAGAGGCGTTCAGGGTGCTCAAGCCCGGCGGCCGGTTCGCCGTCTCCGACATGGTCTTCCTGGGGGACAGGAGCAGGATCCCGGCCGAGGTCATGCGGAGCGTCGAGCTGTGGTCCGGGTGCGTCGCCGGGGCGCTGGAGAAGACTGAGTACGAGGAGCTGTTGCGGGAGGCTGGCTTCGAGGACGTCTCGGTCGAGGTCACCCACACCTACGGGGCCGAGCTCGCCGCGTCAGG
>JARDZQ010000478.1 GCA_029240775.1 Rubrobacteraceae bacterium
AACACCGAGGCCGCGCGGATGTCGGGTATCAAGGTCGGGCGGTCGAAGATGTGGATCTATATCATCTCTGGCTTGCTGGCTGCCGTGGGGGGCTTCATGCTCACCGGCAGGCAAGCGAGCGCCAATGCCCTGATGGGCGAAGATCTGGAGCTTCAATCTATCGCCGCCGTGGTCATCGGAGGTACGAACCTGTTCGGCGGTGAGGGCAAGATCAGCGGGACGGTCATCGGGGTACTCATCATAGGCGTGCTCTCTAACGGCCTGTTGATCCTGGGCGTCGCCGAGTTCTGGCAGCGGGTGGTGAACGGTCTGATCATCGTCGTCGTGGTGGCGCTCGACCAGTGGCGGCGCCGGGCGGCGCGGGCGGCGAGCGCGTGAGCTCCACTACGCGGTTCATAGAGAACGCTACCAACGAGAAAGGAGTACAGCGGTGAGCACGCAAGCGCCCGATCCGTTCACGACGCGGCTCGACCTGAATAGCGGCTCGCTGGACCCGGAGCGCAAGGTGGTTGAGCGCCGGCACTCGGATATGGCAGATATGTACCTCGAGGAGTATGCCGATGGTACGGTAGATACGGTCATCTACAGCGTCCACGAGATCCCGGTGCCGACAACTAACTCGAACCTCATGTCTTCGACCACGGTGATACAGCCGGGCATGGTCGGGCAGGAGTACTACATGACCAAGGGACACTTTCATAAGATCCGTGATCGGGCCGAGATCTACATCGGCATCTCTGGCGAGGGACGCCTCGTGATGGCTAAGGAAGACGGCCTTTACACCGTGGAGGCGATGCGCAGGGGGACGATCAACTACGTCCCCGGCGGCTGGGCGCACCGGAGCGTCAACGTGGGGGACGAGCCGCTGGTGTTCTTCGCGGTCTATCCGGGCGACGCTGGGTATGACTACGGCACCATAGAGGAAGAGGGCTTTCCGGTGCTCGTCGTCGCTGGCGAAGACGGACCGGAGGTAGTCCCAAACCCTCGCTAC
Organism: Rubrobacteraceae bacterium; assembly: GCA_029240775.1. Taxonomy (GTDB): domain Bacteria; phylum Actinomycetota; class Rubrobacteria; order Rubrobacterales; family Rubrobacteraceae; genus JALYGY01. The sequence goes on from JARDZQ010000478.1 coordinate 992, forward strand.
AAGGCCGCATCGCCGAGCGAGGCGGGATGACCGAGCTCCTCGTCGGCGTCGACCTCGGCACCACGGGCACCAAGACGGCCGTGTACGATCCGGATGGTAAGCCGCTGGCCGAGGCCAACGCCGAAGTCCCGTTGCGCTGGCAAGGTCCGGGTAGGGTAGACCAGGATCCCGACGACTTCTACCGGTCAACGGTGAGCACCATATCTCGTTGCCTGGAGCAGGGCGGCGTGGACGCCGAGCAAGTGGTGGCCCTCGGTATCACGGGGCAGATGGCTGGCGTCCTTGGCCTTGGTGCCGACTGGAAGCCATCGACGCCGTACGATTCGTGGTTGGACCTACGTTGCTCCGAGGACGTCGACTGGCTAAAACGAGAACTCGGCGACGATTTCGTCGAGAAGACTGGCTGTCCGCCGATGATCGACCACGCGCCGAAGATGCGCTGGTGGCGCCGCGAGCACCCGGAGGTCTTCGCCGCCACCGAGAAGTGGATCATGCCAAGCGGGTACGTCGCGGGCAAGATCGCCGGCCTGGAGCCCGATGATGGCTTTATCGACTCGACGTATCTCCACTTCACGGGACTCACCGAAGCGCGTGGAGGCGAGTGGTCGGGCGAGCTCGCCCAGGCGATAGGCATCCCGATGGACAAGTTGCCCCAGATCTTCGAACCCTCGACGGTGGTCGGGCGCGTTAGCGAGGAGGCGGCCGCCGACTGCGGGCTCATGGAAGGCACGCCGATCGCGGCCGGACTCGGCGATACTGCCGCCGGAGCTTTGGGAGCCGGTCTCGTCCGCTCTGGCCAGCTACTTGACGTGGCCGGAACGGCCGCCGTGCTCGCCGCCTCCACCGACGAGTTTCGGCCCGATGTCCGCTCCCGGACGCTAATCGCCATGCGTGGCGCCATCCCGGGACAGTGGATCCCACTCTCTTATCTCTCAGGCGGCTCGCTCCTCGGCTGGTTGGGTGAAGCGCTTGCACGCGCGGGCGAGGAGGACTACGAACCCGATTTCAACGAGCTGACCGCCGAGGCAAGCGAGGTCCGGGCGGGAGCCGAGGGTCTTTTGTTCGTGCCGCACCTCGACGGGCGTTTGCTCCCGAACGACCCCGCCATGAGGGGCGCTTGGGTAGGTCTGAACCGGCACCACAAACGCCCGCACCTCGTCCGTGCAGTTCTGGAGGGAGTTGCTTATGAGTACGCGAACTACCTGCAAGTACTGCTTAAACTCTATCCCGGGTTAACCTTCGATGAGACACGCGTCATCGGCGGTGGCGCGCACAGCGACACCTGGAACGGCATCAAGGCCTCCGTTCTCGGCGTACCGTACGTCCGGCTCAACCGGGAGGAGTTCTCCTGCTGGGGTGCGGCACTCGTCGCCGGACATGCTGTCGGTCTCTTCGATGACTTGGCCGGTGCCGCCGAAAGTAGCACCCTGATGAGAGACCGCTTCGAGCCCGCTTCCGAAGACCACGCTGCCTACCGGCCTATGGCGCAGCTCTACCGCGACCTCCTCGCGTCCCTCGCCAGTCCGTCACACCGGCTCGTGCGGCTAGCTTCGGAGATGTTGTGAGCCAGCTGAGGATCGCCATGATCGGCGCGGGACGAGCCGGCCTTGTGCATGCTCAGAACCTTACCGAACATACCCCTG
>JARDZQ010000479.1 GCA_029240775.1 Rubrobacteraceae bacterium
CGATCATGCGCAGGGCCGTGGACTTCCCACACCCTGAAGGCCCGACGAAGACGACGAACTCGCCGTCGGGGATGTCCAAGTTCATGTCCCTTACGGCGACCACGTCCTCGCCATAGATCTTAGTCACGTTCTCCATCGTGACTTCGGCCATCACCGCCTCCTTCCAGTCGTCCGGGGACATACCCGGCGTCCCACTGATTCACTTTCATGATCCCCACCCCGGTGGTTGGGGACATTCTACCCCAACTCCAGACTCCGCAATCTAACGCGCCTCGCTCAAGGAGTACCTTTCTTTGACCTCGAGTACGCGCTCGACGGAGGCCTCGACCTGCTCCCGCGCTATCTCCCCGGTCTCAACGGCCTCGACGACGGCATCGTAGGCGTCGGCCTGCTCCTGGGGCAGGCTGGAGATGAGGAGCAGGTCCGCCCCGGCCTCCACCGCCGCGACCGCCGCCCGCGCAGGGGGGGCGTCTCCACTGACCCCGGCCATCGCCAGATCGTCGGTCACGACCACGCCGTCGAAGCCGACCTCCTCACGCAACATCCTTACGGCCTTGGGCGAGAGGCTCGCGGGCCTGTCGGGGTCTATGGCCGGGTAGACGAGGTGCCCGACCATGACCATCGGCACCCCGGCACCTATAGCCGCCTCGAACGGTGGCAGGTCGTAGGAGCGAACCGTCCGGAGGTCGTGGTCCACGACGGGCAGGTCCACGTGCGAGTCGGCGGTCGCCGGACCGTGGTTCGGGAAGTGCTTGGCCGCCGAGACGACGCTCGCGCTCTCGAAACCCTCGACTGCAGCGGCGCCCATCCGCGCGACGAGCTGCGGGTCCTCCCCGTAGGAGCGGCTCCCGATCGCGACCCCGAAGCCCGTGTCGACCACGGGCGCGAGATCTGTGTTGACGCCGGCCCGCAGGAGCTCACCGCCGATCTGCCGGGCGATCTCACGGGCCTCCGCGGGGTCCCCGCGAGCGCCGACCCGCGCGGGTGCCGGCTGCCTGGAGACCCAGGGAGCCTTGGAGACCTTGCCCCCCTCGTGGTCTACGGCGACTAAGAGCGGGATGGATGGCTCTGTCTGTATGGAGAGCTCCTGCAGGGCTCCGGTGAGCGACCGCGTCTGCGCCTCGCTCTCCATGTTGTGGGCGAAGAGCAGCACGCCCCCGATGTTGCGCTCCCGGATCATCTTCTCTATGTAGTAGTCGGGCTCGGTCCCGCCCACGCTGATAACGAACATCTGTCCCACCAGCTCACGCACGCTCATCTCCTCGACCCGCGCAGCGCTCTTCTCCCCACCCGACCCGCCCCCTGGCTGCGGCGCGCCGCCGGGGTTCTCCTTCGAGGCCCCGGCGCAGCCACAGGCCAGCACCAGCGCGATCAAGGCGCTCACCAGTCGTCTCTCCTGAGCGAGTCTTCCCAAATCCCTCCCGTACCGGCCGTCGTCGCGGCCAGTTTACCGCTGAGGTGGACGTGAGTCTCGGGTATCCTTGCGGCGTGATCAAGCTTCTCTACGAGTCAGGCACGCTCGTCGCGACCGGGACCTTGGGCTCCGACCTCCCGGGATCTTTCGTCTGGGACGCGCGCACCCGGCAGTGGCGCGCCCCCGCCAGCGCCTACCGCGACGCGATCCTTCGCCTGCGCGAGAGCGGGACTCCACACCAGGATCTGGCCGCCGGCTTCGAGAGGCTCACCCTCGAGTCCCACATCGCGCTCGCGCCGCGCCCTTACCAGAAGGAGGCGCTCGCCGCCTGGCGCCGGGAGGACCTGCGCGGGGTCGTCGTTCTTCCGACCGGGGCGGGCAAGACGGCTGTCGCGGTCCTGGCGATGGAGCGCGTCGGGCGCAGCGCGCTCGTCGTCGTCCCGACGCTCGCGCTGCTCAAGCAGTGGTACTCGATCCTGTCGGACGCCTTCGGCGCCTCCGTCCCGATCGGCCTGCTCGGTGGCGGCTACCACGAGGTGACCCCGATCACCGTCACGACCTACGACTCGGCCTACATCCACGCCGAGCGCTACGGCGACCGCTTCGCGCTCGTGGTCTACGATGAGGTCCACCACCTGCCGGCGCCGAAGAACTCGGTTATCTCGAAGATGCTGCTGGCACCCTACTCTCTTGGCCTTACCGCCACCCCCGAGCGCCCCGACGGCGGCCACGAGCTCCTCCCCGAGCTCGTCGGTCCCATCATCTACCGACGCTCGCCGGAGGATCTGGCCGGGACGTACCTCGCCCCCTTCGAGCTGGTGCGCATCCCCGTGGAGCTCACCGCCCACGAGAGGTTCGACTACGCCCAGGCTGACGCTGTTTACCGGGATTTCTTGAGCAAGCATCGCTTGCCCATGCGCTCCCCGGAGGACTGGCAGCGTTTCATCCTCGTCGCCGCGACGAGCCACTCGGGGGGACGGGAGGCGCTGCTGGCGGCGCGGCGCAGGAGAGAGATCCAGGAGGGTGCTATGAGGAAGGTGGCGACGCTCGAGACGCTGCTCAGGCGCCACTGGGACGACCGCGTCCTGGTCTTCGCCAAGAGCGTCGAGGAGGTGTACTCGCTCAGCCGGAGGTTCCTCATCCCCGGCGTAACCTACGAGACGCCCGCCAGGGAGAGAAAAGAGATCCTGGACCGCTTCCGCGAGGGCCGCTACCG
>JARDZQ010000480.1 GCA_029240775.1 Rubrobacteraceae bacterium
CCGCTACTTCCCGGGCGGCCGCTCCCAGAAGCGCCGCACCAACTCGATAGACGTGATGCTCGCGGTGGAGTGCTCGGACTTCCTGCATACCCACCCGCAGGTCGACACCTACGTGCTGGTGACCGGCGATGGGGACTTCATACCCCTGGTAAGCCTCTTGCGGAGCCGGGGCAAGACCGTGGTCGTGCTCGGGGTATCCGAGGCGACCTCATACCACCTGATCGAGTCCGCCGACCACTTTATCTCCTACGCCTCCCTGCTCGAAGAGGAGCGCGCGGCGCGCGCTCGCGATAGACAGCCGAAGAAGAAGGCAGCCGACCCCTACAAGGAGCTGGTTCGGGCCGTCGAGGCGCTCAAGAAGGCTCACAAAACGCGAGTCCTGGGCCAGGTGAAACAGCAGATGATCGTGCAGCTCGGCTCCTTCGACGAGCGCAACGTCGGCTTCAAGAAGTTCAAGGACTTCGTCGTCGAGGCCGAGCGCCGCGGCCTGGTGAACACAGTGGATCAGGACTTCGAGCTGCAGGTCTACCTCCCGGATGAGAACGTCCCCGAGCTCACCGAATCGGACCTCGCCACGGAGGAGCCGAAGGGCGACGGGGCCCGCGGCGACGGTCAGCGCGACGCCGAGCTGCCGGAGGAGAGGCAGGCCCTGGATCTCCTCGAGGACCTGACGCCCTACGAGCTGAGGACGATCACGCGCAGCGTCGCCTCCCTGCGGCAGCCGGCCTCCTTCGTCGAGATCTTCGGCTCCATCCGGGAGCTCGACGAGCGTGGCGAGCTGGAGCTCTCGCGCGAGGAGATCGAAGAGGTCATAGGCGCAATGCTGGACGCCGATTACCTGAGCCGCGTCCGCGAGAAGCCCTATAAAGAGGCGAAGGCCGACATGACCTTCTACGCCCTTAACCGCGACCGCGCAGAGGTGAAAGATATCCTGGCAGCGCGCTAGGTACTAACACACCGTACCATCCTCACCATAAAGTCGACGGCCTGTTCGTCGTCCAATCCTTGCCGCTCGGTGAGCAAGATCCAACTTTGCAACTCGAGCGCGTGACCAAGCGCCACGATCAGCCTCTCGTGTCGTTTGCCCCGAGCTCCCCAGCCGACGGCCAGCACGTCTCGCACGGTTTCAAGGTACTCCACAGGTAAGGCTCGACTCCCAGCTCGGCCAGGACCGGCACCTCGTCCGCATCGCGCAAGAAGATTAGAGCGGCGTCTGATCGAAGGACAGCAGCAGGTATGTTCTGCTATGCAGCTAGGAAGGCAGAAGAGATGAGCGTTCCACAGCGAGGTTTTTGGCGCGGGCCCGAGGAGGGTGACGACATCTGGCTACTTGGTGGCCTGTACACGTTCAAGACCCGCGGCAGCGATAACGGGGACGCCTACTCGCTACTTGAGGTGCAGGGTCCCGTCGCGACACACAGGCACCTGCACGAGCACGAGGAGGAAGGCTTCTACGGCGTGGAGGGGAAGGTCACGTTTCTGATCGGGGATCAGACCATTGAGGCTACGCCCGGCACTTTCGCCTTCGTACCGAGAGGCGTCGAGCACGGGTTCAAGCTCGAGTCTGCCGAAGCTAAGCTGCTTCTGCTGCTCACCCCTGGTAACGCCGGCCACGAGGATCTGTTCACAGAGATGGGTGAGCCGGCCGGCGCGCACGAGGTCCCGCCCTTGCCCGAGAGCCCGCCCGACGTCGAGGAGCTGGCGGCTATCGCGGCGAGGCACGGGACGAGGATTGTGGGGCCACTACTCGGGACGGAGGGCTGAGGCAGCAAACCCGCTACTGGCCAGGAACGAGAGGGTCAGGCCCGCATGGGTTCGGCCCTCTCTTTCTTCGAAACGAGCTTATACGCACCAACCACGCAATACTCATCTAGTCGGCCAGCTTGTAGACTACGAGCACCGGCAGCGTGAGGGCGTACAACAAGGAGCATTTCCTTGTTCGAGGGGTTCGAGCTATCAGATATCGCCGTCGGAGAGGTGCACATCCGGACGCGTGTCGGTGGCACTGGCCGTCCGCTCCTGCTGCTGCACGGCAACCCGCAGACGCACGCCATGTGGCACCTCGTCGCCCCCCGCCTCGCCGAAGACTTCACCGTCGTCGCCACCGACCTCAGGGGCTACGGTGACTCCTCGAAGCCCGAAACGACGCCCGACCACGCGCCCTCCTCCAAGCGCATGATGGCGCGGGACCAGATCTCCGTGATGCACGCTCTGGGCTTCGAGCGCTTCTTCGTCTGCGGGCATGACCGCGGCGGTCGTGTCGCCTACCGAATGGCGCTAGATCATCCGGAGCGTGTCGCGAAGCTCGCGGTGCTCGACATCGTGCCTACCTGGGAAGCCTTCTCCCGCGCGGATATGGCTTTCGGCCTCGGCTACTGGCACTGGTTCTTCCTGGCCCAGCCCCACGACCTGCCGGAGCGCCTGATCGGCACGGATCCAACCCACTTCTTCCTCTCGCGGCGGGAGCGCTCCGAGATCTTCGCCCCGGAGGCACTGGATGAATACCTCCGTTGCTTCCGCGAGCCGGGCACGGTTCACGCTATCTGCGAGGACTACCGGGCCGCGGCCACCCTGGACTTCGCCCACGACGAAGCAGACCGCCAGGCTGGGAGGCGCATAACGTGCCCAG
>JARDZQ010000481.1 GCA_029240775.1 Rubrobacteraceae bacterium
TGCCGGGCCCTCGTGCCGGGAATGGTGCAGCGGGGCTACGGCCGGGTGGTCAACGTCTCGTCCGGCGGCGGTTCGTTCGGCGAGGGTCTAGGGCCAGCCGCCTACGCCGTGTCCAAGGCCGCCCTGAACGCCCTGACGGTCAAGGTGTCGCAAGCGGTCCATGGCGACGTGAAGGTCAACGCCATGTGCCCGGGATGGGTCAGGACCGACATGGGAGGCTTCGCTGCCCCCCGTTCGCCCGAGGAGGCCGCGGACACCCTGGTGTGGTTGGCCACGCTGCCCGCCGACGGCCCAAACGGCGGTTTCTTCCGGGATCGAGAGCCCATCCCCTGGTAGCCCGTCGCGAACGTAAGATGAGAACCGGAGAACACCCCATCGACACACTCGGGTGAATAGCCTTAAGGTGCTAGGCCCCGGTCCGATCAGCCAAGAACGCCTTTGGCGCTGGACCGGGGCCATGCGGACTTCCGAGAACACCTGCCTTCGTCGCAGTGTGCCGACTCTCGTTAATGCGCATCGACGCCCAGCTTCCGCCACCCGCTCCCGAAAACTCTACCGTGCGAGCAGTCGCTCGAAGCGCAGCTCTCGGGCGCCATAATAATCGTGACGGGGCTTCGGCGTCAGGACCGGACCCAGCGCCACGCCTCCTCGTATCGCGAGTCCTCGAAGCGCCTCACCTCCCCGCCGATGAACGCCTCCGCGACATTCGAGGTCCACTCGAAGATGTTGCTGTCGCTCACAATGGCGTAGCGCTCGATGTCTTTCGCGTACGGCGTGAGCTTGAAGTCCTCTACCCAGGCGGCGAGCCCCATACGGGGTATCCGGCGCATCCGGATGAGCACGCGTACCTTACCGTGCTCGGCTATGGCCGCCTTGAACTCCTCGGAGAGGGTCCGGACCTCCTCCTCCGTCACCTTGTCCGTAACCTCCCAACCCAGCACGTTGCCAGAGCTCTCGTCTAGCCTTCTGATCATCGTCGCCTCCCGTTTTGGTGGACTCACGGCACTACGTCTTTCGAGGGCAGGTTCCATCGTATTAGAGGAGCGTAGTAAAAGCGTGGTACGGTCGTGCGTCGCGGGCATCCTCCCGCTGGGGCTAGACTTCCGAGAATCCCTCTTCCGAGACTGTATGAAAAGGTCTCAAACGCTGGTCAACCGCCTTATCATGAGGCGACTCATCGCAGCATATACGAACGCTTCACCACTCGCACATAGCCTCTCGTAGTCCTTGCTCATCCGGCGGTTATGACAGATCCAGGCAAAAGACCTCTCCACCACCCAACGGCGTGGTAGCGCTACAAAGCCCTTGGGTGGCACCAGCTTCTCCCAATCGACCACCACGCCCTCGTGTGACCACTGCTCAGCCCATGCCATAAGCACTTCCTTTGGGGCAGGCTTGCGGGGGCGCTCGACGAGATCCACGCTCCATCCGAGCGTCTTCTCCACCCAGTCCTTACCCTTATCTTCTCCCCTGTAGCCGGCGTCCACCCACAGATGTTTGAGGCGAGGAAACTGCGTATCTGCTCGCCGCAGTAGCGTCTTGATCCCCTCGTAGTCCATCACCTTGGCGCTATGGATCTTTGCTTTGAGGACGAATCCTTCCGTGTCCACCAGCAGGTGACGCTTACGACCCTTGATCTTCTTACCTCCGTCGTAACCACGCTCTTCTCCGCCTACTGCGGTAGATTTGACCGACTGAGAATCCACTACGCCCGCGCTGGGCTGGGGATCCCTCTTCAAACGGACCCGCAGACGTTCCCGGATGGCCCGGTTGATCTGTTCCCAGGTACCGTCTATGCGCCAGGTTCTGAAGTAGTAGTAAACGGTAGGCCATCGAGGAAAGTCGTGAGGGAGTAGGCGCCACTGGCAGCCACTTCTTAGGACGTAGAAGATAGCATCGAGGATCTCACGAAGGTCGTGGACCCTCGGCCGTCCATGTCCCTTTGGGGCGGGCATGTGAGGCTCGATGTAGTTCCATTCGGCGTCAGAGAGATCTGTTGGGTAAGGCTTTCTCATACCTGCTAGAGTAGCGAAATACCTTCCCACGACCACTTTTCATACAGTCTCTCCAGGCACTCGGGTGAATAGGCCAAGCACCTACCCAACCTCCGAGGCTCTCAGGAACCTTCGCCACCGCGGTGGTTCTCGGTCCACTCACGCTCGGCCTCTTTCTCCATGCGCTCCAGGCGTTCGTAGTAGTCAGGGAACTCCTTCATGTGCGCGAGTGCGATCTTGCCCGTAAGGATAGGGTCGTCCCCCGTCACATCGGTCTGTGGGTCGTGGGCGCCGTGCTCGTACTCGACGTCCATCCCGATGCGGAACTGCTCCAGCTTGAAGCGGTCCCAGTCCACACCGATCTCGTCTCCCACGCGTTGGGCTTCCTCCAGAGTGGTGCGCTTTTCTTCTGTCAAGGCGCTCTCCTCCTCTCGTCGCTCTCTCCTCATCGTACCCCCGCCGGCTCTAAGGTGTTCTAAAACGCTCTCCCGAGTTCCGGTACCCCCGATCGGACCGGGGCTGTGCGGACTTCCGAGAACACGTACCTTCCAGGCACTGCGGTGAATAAGGGCAAGAGGAAGGGCCGAGGCCAATCTAAACTACCGCACGCCAAGGTGCTCAAAACAGATCGGAA